>JACCVJ010000603.1 GCA_013698215.1 Tatlockia sp.
CACAAAAAAGAGCAATTGTCAATGAACATTTGGCAATGGTGGGTTTAACAGAATCCGCCGACAAAAAGCCGACGCAGTTATCGGGAGGGATGAAACAAAGAGTTGCGATCGCCCGTGCTTTATCGATTCGCCCTCAAGTATTGATTTTAGATGAACCTTTTGGGGCATTGGACGCAATCACTAAAGAAGAATTGCAAGAAGAATTATTGAAAATTTGGCAAGATTATCAAGTAACGGTGTTGATGATTACTCACGACATCGACGAAGCGCTGTTTTTGGCAGATCGCTTAGTTATGATGACAAACGGGCCATCGGCAAAAATTGGCGAAGTCTTAAATATCCCCTTCTCTCGTCCCCGCAACCGCGCTCAGATGTTAGAAGATCCCGAATACTACACCCTGCGTAACTACGCCCTTGATTTCCTATTCCGCCGTTTTGCTCACGACGACGATTAATGTTTAGAATCAAATGACAAACTTAGAAATTACAGACGAACTATTAAAAGCAAAACAAGTTAAAAGCATGAGCTTTCAAGACTTGGGCAAACTGTTAGGGCGCGATCCAATGTGGGTAGCAGCCTTAATTTATCGTCAAGCTACAGCCTCAGAAGATGAAGCAAGCAAATTAGCTCAAGCTTTAGATTTACCGCCGCAAATCGCTCAAAAACTAACAGAATTTCCCGTTAAAGGCTCTCTAGACCCGGTAATTCCTACAGATCCCTTACTTTATCGGCTTTATGAGATTATGCAGGTTTATGGAATGCCCCTCAAAGCCCTCATTCAAGAGGAGTTTGGTGACGGAATTATGAGCGCCATAGACTTTACACTCAATGTCGAGAAAGAAATAGATCCAAAAGGCGATCGCGTCAAAATTACAATGTCAGGAAAATTTCTACCTTATAAAAAATGGTAGTAGAAGTAAGTATAAAGGGGTGACTTAACGGTGACAGATAATATTAAAACGCTATGTCCTTACTGCGGTGTAGGCTGCGGTTTGGAAGTGTCGCCCCCCGCCGCCCCTGGAAAAGCCGTTAATCGAGATATAAAAAATCCTATTTGGAAAGTAAAAGGTGATCGCGATCATCCTTCTAGTAAAGGGATGGTGTGTGTTAAAGGTGCAACAATTACTGAGTCAATAGATTGCGATCGCGCTCTTTACCCAATGGTACGCGAATCTTTAGACCAGCCTTTTCGCCGCGCTAGTTGGGATGAAACCCTAGAAACCATAGCCAGTCGCCTCAAATCGGTGTACGAAAACTCAGGCGGTGATGCCGTTTGTATGTATGGATCTGGGCAAATGCAGACTGAGGACTACTACGTTGCCCAAAAACTCCTTAAAGGCTGTCTCGGTACAAATAATTTTGATTCCAATTCTCGCTTGTGTATGTCTTCGGCAGTAGCGGGTTACGTGCAAAGCCTAGGATCTGACGGGCCGCCCTGCTGCTACGACGACTTAGAACTAACAGACTGTGCTTTTATTATTGGTGCAAATGCGGCAGAGTGTCACCCAATTGTTTTTAACCGCTTGCAAAAACATCACAAGCGCAATCCCCACGTCAAACTAATTGTTGTCGATCCTAGACGTACCCCGACAGCAGAAGTTGCAGACTTACATTTAGCCATTGCGCCCGGTACAGATATTGACTTACTAAACAGCATTGCTTATTTGCTTCTGCGTTGGGGAGAAATTGATAAAAGTTTTATTGATGAATGTACGAGCCAATTCTCAGATTTTGCGGCAGCAGTCCAGCATTATTCACCCCAAGAAGTTGCCAAACGCTGTGGCATTTCGGCGGCGGATATTGAACTTGCGGCGCGTTATTGGAGCAAATCAGAGCGGGTTTTGTCTTTGTGGTCGCAAGGCGTTAACCAGTCTTCTGAAGGTACGGCTAAAGTATGCAGTCTGATTAATTTACATTTGTTGACTGGACAAATTGGCAAGCCAGGGAGCGGCCCTTTTTCCCTCACAGGTCAACCTAATGCAATGGGGGGAAGGGAAGTAGGAGGACTGGCACACCTATTACCCGGCTATCGGTCGGTGAGTAATGACCAGCATCGGCAAGACTTGGAGCAATTTTGGCAACTTCCCCCCGGACAGATTAAACCTTATCCTGGTCGCACGGCTTGGGATATTATTACTGGACTAGAAACGGGAGAAGTACAATTTTTGTGGATTGTAGCAACCAATCCCGCCGTTAGTTTACCGGACTTAGAGCGCGTCAAAGCTGCTTTATTGCGATCGCCCTTTACTATCTGTCAAGACGCTTACTACCCTACAGAAACCACCGCCTACGCTCATGTTTTGTTGCCTGCGGCGCAATGGGGTGAAAAAACTGGCACAATGACTAATTCCGAACGAGTGGTTACATTATGTTCGGCTTTTCGTCCTCCGGTTGAGGAAGCAAAAGCCGATTGGGACATTATCGCCCAAGTTGCAAAACGGCTCGGATTTGGCGATAAGTTTGCTTTTACAAGTTCCGCCCAAGTGTACGATGAATTTGTCCAACTAACGCGCGATCGCCCTTGCGATATGACAGGAATTAGCCACGAGCGTCTTTTAACCGAAGGTGCGATTCAATGGCCCTGTCCCGACAAAGGCAATATTTCCCCTAAAAGGCTTTATACCGATTTTCGTTTTCCGACAGCAGACGGACGGGCTAAATTTACTTCTTGTCACTCGCGGGGACTTGCCGAACCTCCCGACCCCGAATATCCTTTTGTCTTGACTACAGGCAGGTTATACGGTCATTGGCATACCCAAACTCGTACCGGACGCATTGATAAAATTAGACAAATGCACCCCGAACCATTTATTGAAATTCATCCCCGCGATGCGCATAAACTAGGCATTGCAGACAATGAATGGGTAGAAGTGCGAAG
>JACCVJ010000367.1 GCA_013698215.1 Tatlockia sp.
GCTAAATACCTTAATTTGGTCGAGCCAGTATAACCCCGCCCCCTTTATCGAATTATTGATGCTATTTTTGGCGATGGTTTTACTGGTAGTTTGGGGTTTTGTTCCTCATTGGGCTTATTTAGTGCTGAGTTTGAGCTATGGAATTGGAGCATCGGTTTCGATATCGGTTAGGGAGGCGATCGCTCATTCTCCCCAAGCTCAGGCGGCTCAAGTTACTACTGTAGTTTTAATTATTACTAGCATTTATGTTTTGTTTACTTAACTTTCTGCTTTAGGAGGATGTACTAGCAGCGCCCAAGTTTCTAAATTGCAGTCGTTTCTTTCATAAGAAAAACCAAGATATGGGGGTCTGCCCCCCAAACCCAACGGCAACAAAGCGGGAAGCAGAGCTACACCGCTTTTTGCCTCCCCATCAGGGGACGAGTTGCCTCCCAAGGCATTTTTTGGGGGAGTCCCTCCTCCAAAAAGATGCCGCCCAAACCCCCTGCAAAAGGGTCTTCTTCTGATGAATGCAAGCTTTGGAAAGAGGATCTTTTTTGGTTAATTAAGCTGTTTCTCTGGCAAATAGGTAAATTTTAAGTATCGTAGTTTATTCAATAAATATAGGATTAATTTAATGAGTCGCCGTCGTTCTATTCCTTGGATTCATCAATGGTCGCGTCCCATTATTGGCGCGATCGCCGGATTTGGCGCTTTAACTACTGCTTATCTAACAGTGGTCAAACTTTCTCTAAATACTGCCGCTTGTCCGACAAAAAGCTGCGATTTAGTCCTTTCTAGTCCTTACGCGGAAGTTTTTGGGCAGCCTTTGGCTTTGTTTGGGTTTCTGGCTTACGTCAGTATGCTGATCTTTGCTTTGGCTCCTTTGGCTGTTGATAGCGCGAAAAATAAAGAGTTAAATAATAAAATTGAAAATACAACTTGGCTATTGCTATTAGCTGGGGCGATCGCGATGACAGTGTTTAGCAGCTATTTGATGTATCTGCTGGCTTTTGAACTTAAAGCTTTATGTATCTACTGTCTAGCTTCAGCGCTGTTTTCCCTTACTTTGTTAGTCCTGACAATTGTTGGTCGCACTTGGGAAGATATTGGTCAAATTTTCTTTACGGCGATCGTTGTCGGCATGATTACTCTAATTGGCACTTTAGGAGCCTATGCTGGCGTAAATGGCGGTGGTGCGGCGACAACTTCTTCTGGTCAACAAGTGGCGGTGCGCCCTGTAACTCAACCAACTCCTGGCATTGGCTGGGAAATTACGACCACTTCAAAAGCGGCGGAAATTGCTCTAGCTCGTCACTTAACCCAAAGTGGTGTTAAAGAATATATTGCTTGGTGGTGTCCTCATTGTCACGAACAAAAACTATTGTTTGGTAAAGAAGCTTATCAAGAAATTACTCATGTCGAATGCGCCGAAGGTGGTATCGATCCCCGTCCTGACTTGTGTAAAACAGCAACGATTGAAAGTTTCCCCAGTTGGGAAATTAAAGGTAAGTTGTACCCTGGAGTCAAGTCTTTAAACGAACTTGCCGATTTAACTAGCTACACAGGCGATCGCAATTTTGCGATCGTCGCCGCACCCTAATCAAAAATCTTTACTCTAGTAATTCCGATTTCCATACCTTCGTTGCTTCTACTAAGGTATGGACTTGCCACTCTCTATCAGTTTGTGGATAGTCTTGGCGGTAGTGTCCACCTCGGCTTTCAGTCCGAAATAAGGCGCTAGTCAAAATTAAATAGGCAATATCTAGTAAATTACGAGTTTCTCCCCATGATGCTAGTTGTTGATGGGCTGTTTCGATCTCAAAAGTACCTACTTGCGCCGCAGGTAAGTTAAACAAAAATTTACTTAAAGGTAAGTGGTCAAATTCTTTTCGCCACACTTCTACTTGAGCAATTCCTGACTCTAAGCTTTTTTGATCTCGACAAATTCCCGCACTTTGCCACACTAGACGCGGTAATTGTTCGCGGATGTTTGTTAAAATTGCTTGCTGAGACTCCCACTGGCTACCACTAAGTTTAAATATCGACTCGCTGCTTGGTTGTTCTACAAAACCTACGTCTTCTAGCTCCAATTTAGCCATCCCAGCGCCAAATACAATACATTCCAACAAAGAATTACTCGCCAAGCGATTAGCTCCATGCACTCCGGTACTTGCGGTTTCTCCTACGGCGTACAAGCCTGGTATCGATGTGCGATTCATCAAATCTGTAACAATTCCCCCCATCCAATAATGAGCCGCCGGAGCTACAGGGATCGGTTGATTAAATACATCAATGCCCCAGCGTTTGCATACTTGGATAATGTTGGGGAAACGATGTTTAATTTTTTCTGTGGGGATCGAGCGCAAATCTAACCAAACATTCGCCTTAGCTGGATCGAGCGCGGTGTTTTGTAAGTGAGTAAAAATAGCCCGACTAACTACGTCTCTAGGCGCTAGTTCTCCTTTAGAATGATAATCAAAGGCAAAACGTCTGCCTGTATCATCAACTAAATGCGCTCCTTCTCCCCGCACCGCTTCGCTAATTAAAAAGCTATTTGCTCCAGGAATTGTTAAAGCTGTCGGGTGAAACTGCACAAATTCTAAGTCTCGCAGCAGTGCGCCGGAGCGCCATGACATGGCTACTCCATCTCCCGTACTCACGGCTGGGTTAGTGGTATGAGCAAAAACTTGACCACCGCCTCCGGTTGCCAAAACTACCGCTTTGGCTCGTACCCAAATTACCCGATTTTCATAAATTAGGCTAATTCCCTGACAGCGCCCCGTTTGTGGCTCTAACCACAAGCTCAATGCTAAGGTTTTTTGAATAATTGAAATATTTTGATGCTGCAATACTTGGGCGGTAAGAGTTGTAATTACTTCTTTTCCTGTGGTGTCGGCGGCGTGCAGCACCCGGCGGCGCGAATGAGCGGCTTCTAAGGTTAATGCTAGTTGCTCTCCCTGGCGATCAAAGGCTACTCCCATATTTACTAACGCTTGAATGCAGCTAGGCGCTTTTTCTGCCAAAAAATTAACCGCCGCAAAGTCACATAAACCCGCCCCCGCCGTGATGGTGTCTTCTAAATGCAGTGCGGGAGAATCGTCAAGTGCGATCGCGGCGGCAATTCCCCCTTGGGCCCACTCACTGGCAGATAAAGAAACTGTATCTTTGGTAATTAAACCAACACTAAACTTTTCTGGTAGACAAAGCGCGGTGTACAGACCTGCTGCACCCGCGCCTACTACTAAAACATCAAAAGCTGGAAAGAGATTTTGTAACTGAGTCAAGGTAAAGAAAATAGTTTTAAGCTAAACATA
>JACCVJ010000371.1 GCA_013698215.1 Tatlockia sp.
AAAGCAATTCGCGATCGCATCAATTCAGTCAAAAACACCAAAAAAATCACCGAAGCTATGCGCCTAGTAGCGGCGGCTAAGGTGCGGAGGGCGCAACAACAGGTAATTGCCACTCGTCCCTTTGCCGATCGCTTGGCTCAAGTATTATTTGGTTTACAAACTCGTTTAAAGTTTGAAGAAGCGGATTTGCCACTTTTTAAACAGCGTCCAGTTGAAACTGTTGGCTTATTAGTCATTTCTGGCGATCGCGGTTTATGTGGCGGTTACAATAGCAATATTATCCGCAGAGCAGAAAATCGCGCTAAAGAAATCAAAGCTGAAGGCAGGAACTACAAGTTCATCCTAGTTGGTCGTAAGGCTTCGCAATACTTCCAGCGCCGCAGCCAGCCTATTGAGGGCGTTTACACGGGCTTAGAGCAAATTCCTACGGCGGCAGAAGCGTCTAATGTTGCCGATCAACTGCTGTCGTTGTTTTTATCTGAGAATGTAGACAGAATTGAATTGGTTTACACCAAATTCGTTTCGTTGATTAGCTCTCGCCCCGTAGTTCAAACTTTGCTACCCTTAGATCCTCAAGGATTAGAGGCGGTGGATGATGAAATCTTTAGATTGACAACTCGCGGCGGTGAGTTTGAAGTTGAAAGACAAAGAGTTAGTACCGAAGCTCGTCCTTTTCCCCGCGATATGTTATTTGAGCAAGATCCGGTACAAATTCTTGATGCTTTGTTGCCGTTGTACTTAAATAACCAGCTACTAAGGGCGTTACAAGAATCGGCAGCCAGCGAACTCGCCGCCCGGATGACAGCGATGAATAGCGCCAGCGACAACGCCAAAGAACTAATTGGCACCCTGTCGTTGACTTACAACAAAGCTCGTCAAGCGGCGATTACTCAAGAGATTTTAGAAGTTGTTGGTGGTGCGGAAGCATTGACTTAAACAGCACATTAATTAAAATTTGTCAAGAGCGCTAGAATATTCTGGCGCTTTTTGTTTGCTTATTGGGCAAAAACAGAATACTCTTTTCTTCTTACTTGATTTGTTATGCCGTCCTAATGTCAGCTACTTTAAATGACACAATATTAAAGTAACTTAATTGCCACTATATTTTATGCAGGTTAAGGATCTGACTATTGAAGAACTCAAACTTTTGATTCAAGAAACTGTTGCTGAGACTATCCAGTCCTTACTAATTGACCCCGACGAGGGGAGACAACTCAAGCTTGATGTTAAAGAGCAACTACTTGATTCCTTGCATCGTACTCAGACTGGAGAGTCTGGCATTTCGGCGAAAGAAGTTGCCAAGAGATTAGGCTTGAACTGGTAATGACTTATAATGTCGAATTTACCTTAGAAGCATTAGATGGTTTAGAGAGACTTAGTTCAGCTATTCAAGAACGCATCCTAAATAAAATTCGTTGGTTTTCAGAAAATCTTGATAACTTAACTCCCCAATCCTTAAGTGCTGATTTGAGCGGTTTGTTTAAGCTTAGGGTTGGAGATTATCGAATTGTTTACTCTTTTGACACCAACAAGCAGTGCATTACAGTTCACAAAGTTGGACATCGCCGAGATATTTACAATTAATTATAGTTACCTTACTTGAATATGTAATCCTATCAGTGCGATCGCCCTTAAAATTATCCGTTTGCTTGGTATTGTTAGCCTGTTTCATCACCGATTGTTAGAGGAACGATGTAACCTTCTCCATGTTGAGCGAATACTCTAAAACCGTCGGAAAATACAATAGCAGGTATATTTTGTGCGTGAGGTCGCATTTTATCATCAATCAAGACTTGGTAAGGGCGCTCGCCAAGAGAACAAAAATCTTGAAGTATAAATGTCCAACTACATTTAGTAACAAGTTTTGTTACGAGATGCCATAGTTCTCGAGCAATAGAACACCCAAGTTCTAAAACGCAAAAATCAAACAAAGTGTAAATATTAAGATAATTAGTCGTCGCCTTTTGGATGCGATCGCATCTTTACCACTAAAAATTATCTGTTAATATCTTTTCACCGCGTCTGTAAATTTCCCGCGCGTAATCTGTCCACACCCCTTGTCCCCAATAACGAAAACAACTGGTTTGTAATAAAAGATTGTGTAGCAATGCTTGACGATAGTTAGATGACTGGGTATTTGCTGGATCTACCTTTTGGTGAAACAAGGCGCTGAGTTGATTCATCGGAG
>JACCVJ010000675.1 GCA_013698215.1 Tatlockia sp.
AGAAAGCTTTGATCCCTACTGGGTAATCGGTAACGATCGCAGGTTTTTTAAATAACTGCTCTGCTAAATAACGTTCGTGTTCCGATTGCAAGTCTAAGCCCCAACTTACAGGATACTCAAAAGTTACTGGAGCTTTTTCAAGGAGTGAAACAGCCTCTGTATAAGTTAAGCGCTCAAACTGGTTATCAATAATATTTTGGGCGGTTTCAAGAACTGTTTTATCAATGCGATCGTTAAAAAATTCCATGTCTTCTGGGCAAGTTTCCATCACATAATTAAAAACGTGCTTTAAAAATGCCTCGGCTAAATCCATATCTCCTTGCAAGTTACAAAAAGCCATTTCTGGCTCTACCATCCAAAACTCTGCTAAATGTCTAGAGGTGTTAGAGTTTTCGGCTCGAAAAGTTGGCGCAAAAGTATAGACATTGCTAAAAGCCATTGCCATAATTTCCGCTTCTAGCTGTCCGCTTACAGTTAAATAAGCTGGTTTCCCAAAAAAATCTTGGCTGTAGTCTACTTCTTGCTTGTCTGTAAGCGGAACTTTTTTTAAATCTAAGTTAGTAACGGTAAATAATTCCCCCGCACCTTCGCAATCGCTGCTGGTAATAATGGGCGTATGTACCCACAAAAAGCCGCGCTGCTGGAAAAACTGGTGAATGGCGGTTGCACAGGCATTTCTGACTCGAAAAACTGCTCCAAAAGAATTAGTACGCGATCGCAAATGTCCAATTGTCCGCAAAAATTCAAAAGAATGGCGCTTTTTTTGCAAAGGATAGGTATCAACATCTGCTTCGCCGTATACGGTGGCTGAAGTCGCCTGTAACTCTATGCGTTGCCCTTTGCCTTGCGACGGAACTAATTTCCCTGTAACTTCTACTGAAGCCCCGGTATTTAGCCGCTTTAGCAAGTTCTCATATTCAGGCATTTGCGAATTTAGCACTACTTGCAAATTAGCTAAAGAGGAGCCATCGTTTACCTCAATAAAGGCAAATCCTTTCAAATCGCGTTTGGTGCGTACCCAGCCTTGGATAGTTAAATCTTCCTCTGGCTGACCATTTTTTAATATATCTGCAATACTTCTGGTCATTGTATATAAATAATTCGTTCTAGCTAGTACAAGACTTCAATATCCAGCCTACAACAATCCCAAGTCCTCCAAACCTTACTGCTTGCCAGAATGGTTCTTTAAACACATCTACAGTAAATAGCTGACTTTCTAAATTAACTTCTATAGTTTCTAGTTGGGTTTTAATTTCTTTGATTTCTGCTTGCAAGGCTGGTAGCTTATTATTGGCTAATTGCGGTCTAATTTCTTCTAACCTGTGTTTAAGCTCTACTTTGCGCTGGCGATTACTTTCTATTTGAGCGTAACGTTGTTTGATAGCCGTTAATGCCTGTTCTACTTCGCTAATACTGACTTCAATGTCTGCATTTGTGGTATCGATTGATGATTCGGGCGACGGCTGCATATAATCCGTTGATACAGTAGAACTATAATCTTTATGCCCGATTTTATGCTAGAAAGTACAGATTGTGTCAAACCAGCTAATCTTGATGACCTCAGCACGCTGCAATTAGCCCAAGCTTTGATTGAGAGATTAACTATTTCTCCTAACGATTGGCATAAGCTGAAATCTAATCGCAAAGCCCGTTCTAGCGAACAAGCGGCGGCGGCAATAGTGTTTTTACTTAAAGATAGTCCTGAAGAAGCTTTATCAAGACTACAACAGGCGACAGCATGGTTAGATCGCTCTATTTCTGCGCCTCCCTGTCCTAGTCATGGCCCCGTAGAGTTAACTAAATAGGGGAAACCGAAAATGTGACATTTGCTTGCACAGTCTTAATTCTGTGCCTTCTTCATTCCAATGGACTTGATCGAAAATTGTTTTTAGTAAGAACATTCCGCGCCCATTTTCTGAAGTTTCTGGGGGTAAATAATCGGTGCGATCGCTTTCGGGGGTAAATCCACAGCCTTGATCGACAATTTCCCACCAATATACTTCACTTACTAGGAAAAACCGGACGATTACTACTTTCCCAGGATCGAGCTTATTGCCGTGTTTGGCGGCGTTAACTAAAGCTTCCTGGAGTCCTAATCTTAGTTCGTTGTGCCATTCTTCTGGCACTTCCGCCAGCAATAAATCTAATATTGGACAAAGGTACAAAGTTGAAGCAAAACTAATCGTGCTGCAATTGCGTCCTACTGGACGTGGTGAAATAGTAATCACTTACAAAAACCCCGAAGCTTTTGGCTAGACATTTAATTTGCTTATTTGTTTGGTTTTTCACATGAGCTAGATAGTCATGTTTTATAGGCGCGTTAGGTTGTCATTAGGGAGTTTTTACAGCGATTTTTTAAACATGGGTTGTGTTTCGCATAGGGTCGCTTATTATGTGGGCAGTCAGCTAGATTGATTGGAACTTTAATCTGCAAAAGCATAGTGCCTCAAGACGATTTGCCAAGTTTGGGAATAAATAACCATAGATCGTTAATTATTCATTCAAATTAGGCTTGTTTAACTAAATAATTGTCATTGCATTTTCATCGTAGCATTTCTGTTTCTAATCCCCAAGCGTTTTGCGGATATCTGCTTAAACACTCGCAAACAGGCGCTTGCTACTCAAAGGGCGATAATTCTTGTCGTAGGCGGTAAATAATCGTATTTGGTTCGGTACGAGCGAGGATTTCGGCAATTACTGTACTAGCGCCAAATTGTCCCCAAGTACAGCCGCGCTCTAAGTATAACTGCGCTGCTTGTCCTACGGCATAGCAACCATAGGCGGCAATTCCGGCTTGAATTGTCGCCGCACCTGCATAAGTTGAAATATTGAAGGGATTTTCACCACTAGAAAGAGCGGCGGTACTTTTACCCAATCCCCAAAATAAACTACTACCTAATTCACCTACTAACAAGCCACCAGAACTAAATATGATGGTTTTTAATAGCTTTGCAGCTTCGTAGCCAGTCATCGGTAAGTTATACAATCGTGCTAAAGCGCGAATTAAAGCCAAATCGGTAATAAAGCCGCCTAATAGGTCTAAAAA
>JACCVJ010000686.1 GCA_013698215.1 Tatlockia sp.
TAGCAATGCCGTAGCCTTGAGCATAATCTACCCCAAGCTCTGTAAGCTTTTGCAAAATAGCATCATTTTCTACAAATTCAGCAATAGTTTTCAAACCCATCACATGACCAATTTGATTAATGGCTGCGGTTAATGCCAAATCCATGGGAACCTCAACAATCTCCTTGACAAAGTTGCCATCTATTTTTAAGTAATCAACGGGTAGGTTTTTAAGATAAGCAAAAGAAGACATCCCGCTACCAAAATACATCTAAAGCAAAGCTACAACCAAGACTTTTAATTTCTCGAATTAGCTTACTAGCATTATTGAGGTTAGTAATAGCGACTGTTTCAGTAATTTCAAAGCAGATTGCTTGGGGTGGAACTTGGTGCAGGGCAAATTGTGCGTGCAAAAAGTCAATAAACTCATCGTCATTGATACTCGCACCCGAGAGGTTTACGGCATAAAAAGTGCGATCGCCCTTCTCTGAGCAATACCCGTCTTGATAGTACTGCCCAAGATGAGTAAAAAGAGTACGAATCACCCATCGATCGACAAGGTGCATCAAACCGTAACGTTCCGCCGCCGGAATAAACGCCATTGGTAGTATGAGAGCGCCCGTTTCATCTCGGAGGCGTAGCAGGATTTCGTAATGTTCCTGACTTGCCTTAGTGGCATCTAAAGAGACAATCGGTTGGCAATAAAGGCAAAAACTATTATTTTCTAAAGCTTGATGAATTCTGGAAACCCATTGCATTTGACCGTATCGAGCTAATAAGTCGTTGTCATTCGACTGATAGATGTGGACTCGGTTGCGCCCAGCATTTTTAGCTGCATAACAAGCTGCATCCACCGCATTAAGTATACTAGCCAAATCTTCTGTCTCTGCATCAATCCCAGCCAAACCGACGCTGACACCGACTGTAAAAATTTTGTCTTGCCAAATAAAACGAAATTCCTCTAGCTTTTGGCGGATGGTATTAGCAATTCGCAGTGCTTGCTGTGTCGGGCAGTTATTGAGCAATAAACCAAATTCATCTCCGCCTAAACGAGCAACAGTATCAGCCGCCCGCACTTGAACTGTGATCAAATTAGCCACTTGCCGTAGTAGTTCATCTCCCGCCGCATGACCACAAGTATCGTTGACGATTTTAAAACGATCTAGATCTAGGTAACAAATGGAATGCTGCTCATTGTTGGCTTTGACACTTAGCAATAGGTGTTTTACGCGCTGCTCAAATTCTTGGCGATTTACAAGTCCTGTTAACAAATCGTGACTAGCTTGCCAAGCCAAACGTTTCTCGCTTTCGCGCAGTGCTTCTTCTGCTTGCTTGCGTTCGGTAATATCTCTAAACACAAGCACCGCCCCCGTAATCCCGCCTCTATCGTCCAAAATCGGTGCCGCACTATCATCAATCGGAATTACTATACTATTTTTATTAATTAATACTGTTCGTTCTGGCAAGCCAACTACAATACCCAATTGCAAAGCTTGGGCGATCGGGCTATCAACTGCAATGCGAGTTTCTTCATGAACAATATTGAATATTTCTGTCACATTTTTTCCAAGTACGTCCTTTTGCTTCCATCCTGTTAGTACCTCGGCAACGGGATTGAGTAATGTTACACAACTCTTATCGTCTGTCACAATCACAGCATCACTTAGACTTGAC
Organism: Tatlockia sp.; assembly: GCA_013698215.1. Classification (GTDB taxonomy): domain Bacteria; phylum Cyanobacteriota; class Cyanobacteriia; order Cyanobacteriales; family Chroococcidiopsidaceae; genus Aliterella. The sequence goes on from JACCVJ010000686.1 coordinate 1,654, forward strand.
AAAACTGTTTCTAACCATTGTTCTCTTTCTTTTAGTTGCTTTTCTAATTTATGTCGATGTAAAGCAATTTCGATTGTAGTGTGCAATCCTCTTTCATGAAATGGCTTAGTAATATAACCGAATGGTGCTGTATTTTTTGCCCGTTGAATTGTATTTAGATCTGAGTCAGAGGTTAAATATATTACCGGAACCTTAAATTCGTCCCATATTTTTGCTGATGCTTGTATGCCGTCCATTTTACCTTTTAGGCAAATGTCCATCAAAACTAAATCTGGGCGGGTAAGCGCAACTTCTCTAAGCGCTTGCTTTCCTGAATCTGCGATCGCAGTAATTGTGTATCCTAGCTCCTCTAAGTTTTCTTTAATATCTTCTGCCACAATAATTTCGTCTTCTACAACCAATATTTTTATATTATTCATTGCTTTATTTATCAACTTCATACTTGTTTAAAGGAAATATAATTTTAAATTCTGTTCCATTAATGTTACTTATTTCAACTTCACCATCTATCTGTCTAGCTAAACTCCTAACTAATTTTAAACCTAAAGATTTAATTTTTTGTAAATCTGGATCGGGAGAAAAGCCCACATCATTATCTCGAACAACCAGCTTGTAATTATGAGAACTCGTCTTAGAAAAATTAAGATTAATTTCGCCCAGCTTACTATCTGGAAAAGCGTACTTTAAAGAATTTTTTACTAATTCATTAATAATTAATCCATAATTTAATGCTAAGTCAAAATCTAAAAACACCCGCTCAACATCAACTTTTATCTTGGGTAAGTTGCGATAATTACTATAAAAATTAAATAAACTGACGGCTAAACTTTTAATATATTCAGCAGCATTAATTTTCGACAAATTTTCAGAGTTGTATAATTTTTCGTGCAGCAATGCCATGGAAGTCACTCGGTTTTGGCATTTTTTTAATATATAAATGGTAGTCCTAAATAAGTAAGGATAGACAACCCAAGAAGATACTAATGAAAACAGCAGATATTAGGTTTTGAGGCTCTGCTACGGTTAAAAGTGTTCGTGTCAACATATCACTTTCCCCTTTGGTGAATACTTATTGCGGGACAGTCTCAATAGATTTGTCTTAGCATAGGGATTTTTAAGCTTGCGGTTTAATTATTAGGCAAAAGAACTTTTATATTTTTGTTTATATTTGTGCGAAACGTTTGATTGTTGTAAGTCGCGGGCTTCATAATAACTCATGCTTGGCAAAGCTTAATAATAATTTAAGTATCTGTTAGTAGTTACTAAGCTGCCTACAGTAGTATCACTGAAAACTTTTAAAAGTTTTACACAAAAACAAGATAATTTACCTTATTTATCCGTATATTCACTAAAATTTGCCAAACGACTCAAAATTAAAATAGGACAAACGTTAAAAAAGCGAGGCTTACACCTCGCTTTTAAAGCGATTTTCGTAAGTAAGTGCTTAATTTAGCGGTTTAGACGATCGCGCTAGGTCGCTTAAGCTTGATAATTATCCCTAAAGCGATCGCAATTGCAATTATTAACATCCATTCGGCGGGTTCGGGAACGGCGGAAACTGGCAAAGGATTGTTAAATGT
>JACCVJ010000003.1 GCA_013698215.1 Tatlockia sp.
GACTCTAACCAAACGCAAAGTCGGAAACCCAACTTTAGCAGTCATGCGCCTTACTTGGCGGTTGCGTCCTTCGGTTAATGTTATTTCTAGCCATGCCGTAGGAATGTTTTTGCGAAACCGAATAGGAACTTCTCGCTCTGGCAAGGATGGTTCCTCCGTTAATAGTTTTACAATAGCAGGACGAGTTAAAAATCCGCCTACCATGACCCCTATTTGCAATTGATTAATAGCATTTTGGTCAGGAATCCGCTCTACCTGCACCCAGTAGGTGCGAGAATGCCCAAACTGAGGATGAGACAGACGATGCTGCAATTGTCCATTATCTGTCAACAACATTAGCCCTTCGCTGTCCCAATCCAAACGCCCCACCGGGTAAACCCCCGTTACCGATATATAGTCTTTCAACGTCCGCCGCTTTTCGCCGCTACTGTCTGTAAACTGACTTAAAACGCCGTAGGGTTTATTAAACAAAATATATCGGTAACTCATTGGTATTTAGGCTGCTTTGACTAAGCCACTATGCTTAAGCAACGGTGCGGTACTGGGTTCGCGCCCTCGAAAAGATTTGAATACTTCCATTGGGTGCTGACTACCGCCTAATGCTAATACTGTATCGCCAAAACGTTTTCCGGTAGATGAAACCGCCTCATCAGAATCTAGCCCCGCTTCTTCAAAGGCTGCAAAAGCATCAGCGCTCAAAACTTCCGCCCATTTGTAGCTATAGTAACCCGCAGCATAGCCGCCAGCGAAAATATGCCCAAAAGCGCATAAAAACGCATCTTCTGCTAGAGGTGGCAAAACTGTATTAGTTTGGGCAATGCGATCGCGGAAATCGTTGGCGCTTTCCCCATTACCTGGTTGGTAGCGGTGATGTAGTTGAATATCTACACTACTAAAATAAACTTGTCTGAGCATGACACTACCGCTCATATAGTTTTTAGCCGCTACTAACTTGTGGTAATAATGCTCTGGTAAAGCTTCCCCTGTCTCGTAATGTTTCGCCATTCCCATTAAAGTTGGGTAGTGATAGCACCAGTTTTCCATAAACTGACTGGGCAATTCTACTGCGTCCCACTCAACATTGTTAATACCTGAAGCATCGGCGTAGTCTACTTTAGTTAGCATATGCTGCAAACCGTGACCAAATTCATGAAATAGCGTTTCTACTTCACCAAAGGTCATTAAGCTAGGCTTGCCATCTACGGGGGGCGATTGGTTACAAACTAAGTAAGCTACAGGTTTACGCAGGGTAGTTGTGCCGTTTTCGGTGATTTTTGCTCTACCCATGCAATCATCCATCCAAGCACCACCGCGCTTTTCGGCTGGACGGCTGTAAGGATCGAGATAGAAATGGGCGATTTCTGCGCCTTTTTCGTCTGCTACTTGGAAGTATCTAACATCTTCGTGCCATACCGGAGCTTGACCATCTGCTGCGGTAATAGTTACACCAAATAAGCGATTGACTAACGAAAACAAACTTTCTAATACTTGCTCTAAAGGAAAGTAGGGGCGTAATTCTTCGGCGCTAAAGTCAAACTTTTCTTCGCGCTGGCGTTCTGACCAAAAGCTGATATCCCAGTGTTTTAAGTCACTATTTGCTGAGTTTTTACTTGCTGCAAAAGCTTTTAATTCTGCTAAGTCTTGTTTAGCTGCATCGTAGCTAGTGGTGCGTAATTCCTCTAATAATTCCTCAACCGCTTCAACGCTAGGAGCCATTTTTCGCGCTAGGCTTAGTTCGGCAAAACTATCAAAACCTAGCAATTGGGCTTTTTCTTGGCGCAACTGTAAAATGCGTTCAACTAAGGGAGTATTGTCTAATTCGCCACTAGAAGCACGACTAATAAAAGCTTTGTAAACCTTTTCCCGTAAGTCGCTACGGGTGCTGTGCTGCATGAAAGGGCCAAAGCTAGGAAAATCAAGTGTAATCCGCCAAGGGCCATTTTCTGGGGTGGCGTTTTCTTGTCCAGCATCACGGGCTGTTTGCGCCGCTAAACTAATTAAGCTGGGTGGTAAACCGTCAATTTCCTCTTTTGCCGTCAAATCTAAACTAAAAGCTTTGGTAGCATCCAAAACATGATTAGAGAATTTGGTCGAAAGTTCGCCTAATTCTAGTTGAATAGCATTAAAACGCTCTCTTTTTTCTCCTTCTAAGCCAATCCCTGATAGTTCCGCATCTTTAATTGCTGCTTCTACAATCCGTTTTTGGGCAGGTTCTAATTTATCCCAATCTTGGTTAGAGTGCAGCGCTTTAAAAGCGTTGTAAATTGGTTGACTTTGACTGAGTTTGTTAAAAAATTGGATAACTTGCGGCTGGATACTTTCGTAAGCTTCGCGCAATTCGGGGCTGTTTTTTACACCCATCAGATGCCCTACTATACCCCAACTCCAGGTTAGGCGATCGCTTAATCGGTCTAATGGCTCTACTAAACCGCTCCAAGTAGGCTGTACTTTTGCTTCTAACTCTGTCAGTTCTTGGTCTACTTGCGCCAATAACTGCGTCATCGCCGGGACAATCTGCTCTGGCTTAATTTCGGCAAAAGGTGGCAATCCTTTACCGATTAGCAATGGATTTTCAGTAGTAGTTATACTCATAAGCTAATTAGCGTTTATCCTTTCTTTTATTGTGGCGTTTTACGAAAAATACCTGTTTAGTAATTACCGTCAATCCTATTAACTGCATTACAAATTTTTCAATCTACGCTATACTAAACCGTAGTCGTTATGAGTTTAACATATTATGGTAGATAATACCGTAGAAAATCTAGTAATTATTGGTTCGGGGCCGGCGGGTTATACGGCAGCGATATATGCAGCGAGGGCAAACTTAAAACCAGTGGTATTTGAGGGTTTTCAAGCGGGGGGATTGCCAGGGGGACAGTTGATGACGACAACGGAAGTAGAGAACTTCCCAGGGTTTCCCCAAGGAATTACAGGGCCAGAGTTGATGGATAGCATGAAGGCTCAAGCCGAGCGCTGGGGGGCGGAACTGCACACTGAAGATGTGACTTTTGTAGATTTTAGCCAGCGTCCTTTTATCGTGCGTTCAGAGGAGCGCGAAGTTAAAGCTCATAGTATTGTAATTGCTACGGGAGCGACGGCAAAAAGGTTAGGTTTACCCGGAGAGCATCAGTTTTGGAGTCGGGGTATTTCTGCTTGTGCAATTTGTGATGGTGCTACGCCAATATTTCATCGAGCCGAATTAGCGGTAATTGGCGGTGGCGATTCGGCGGCGGAAGAATCAATATATCTGACTAAGTACGGCGATACAGTAAATATGCTCGTGCGCGATGACAAAATGCGGGCTAGTAAAGCGATGCAAGACCGGGTGTTGAGCAATCCTAAAATTACTGTTTACTGGAATAGTGAGGTTGTAGATGTGTTTGGCAATGACAATCACATGGAAGGGGTAAAAATTCGCAACCTCAAAACTAATGAGGAGACAGATTTACACGTTAAAGGATTATTCTACGCAGTTGGTCACAAGCCAAATACTGATTTATTTAGAGGGCAATTAGAGCTAGATGATGTTGGTTATATTGTCACTAAGCCGGGTTCAGTAGAAACAAGCGTTGAAGGTGTATTTGCGGCGGGAGATGTGCAAGACAATGAGTTTCGCCAAGCAATAACGGCGGCGGGAAGTGGCTGTATGGGGGCGATGTTGGCGGAAAGGTGGCTATCGGTAAACGATTTACTACAAGAGTTTCATCAAGTCCCAGCAACGGCAAATAATGAGTTGCAGCATGAAGAAGTAGAGCAGCATAAAGTACCAGAGGAGTTTGATGTGCAGGCTACACGCCATGAAGGAGGCTATGCTTTACGCAAATTATTTCATGATAGCGATCGCTTGTTAATAGTTAAATATGTTTCCCCTGGTTGCGGCCCTTGTCATACATTGAAACCAATTTTGAACAAAGTAGTAGATGAATTTGATGGTCGGATTCACTTTGTAGAGATTGATATCGAAAAAGACCGAGATATTGCCGAAAACGCCGGA
>JACCVJ010000030.1 GCA_013698215.1 Tatlockia sp.
GAGAAGACTTACTGCTAGTCGGATTTACAGGATCGGCGGATGCTGGGAAAGCATTTGAAAACAATAATAAGGCGCAAACACAAGCAGCTACTAAAAAACGAACTGGATGTAGTACAGACATATTAAAACGGATACGCATACGAATTTTCTCCTGGTGATAGCAATTATTATTTAGACCTTTCTAGAGCTACTAATAACTATTTGTTAACTTGGTAAAACTCAGTAAAAATCTAAACTATTATTTTCATTACACTAAAATGTTGCTTTTAATACATCTACATCAAGACAGATATTTTGCTGCCTATTTTTATAGTTCAGAGGAAAAAAACCTTAATTTTTTGCTAAAAAATCAATTTTTGGTAATAGAGGATCTTGAACAATTCCTACACCTTTAAATCCCCATCTTTGCAGCAACTTTCCTAATTGATTGCCAGCAATAGATTCTACAACAAATTTTTCTCTAATATCAAAGCCGTGAGTATTTAGGTAACTTAGAGCATCAAAGCTTTCGTTAAAAATCAACAGGTATTGAGAATTTTTAACCGGGCTTTCTTGATTATCTAAGTGAGCAACAAGGTAACTGCCATCAGCTTTAGAGCGAAGCAGGTAATGGGCTTGCAAAAGCATATCATACCAAAAATTAAATTACTTTTTATGTTTAAAATTGTTAATTAATGTTTTCTAGGCGAATCCTAGGATCGACAACTTTAAGCAGTAAATCAGCAAGTAAGTTACCAACAATTAACATTACAGCACCCATAACCAAGCTTGCCATCACAACATAAAGGTCTTGAGCCGTTACAGCTTGTAAAATCAATCTTCCTAAACCCGGCCAATTAAAGAAGAATTCAGCAATAAATGCTCCGCTTAACAAACTAGCCAATTCAAAACCCAATAGCGTAATCAAAGGATTAACTGCATTTCGCAACGCATGAACATAGATTACTCGATTTTCTGGCAATCCTTTAGCTCTAGCCGTTTGAATATAATCTTGGCGCAATACATCTAATAATTCACCGCGCGTGATTCGTTGCAACCCCGCAAAGCTAGTAACGCTTAAAGCAATAGTTGGCAAAATCATATGCCAAACAATATCTAAAAACTTACCAGCAACCGATAAATCGTCATGATTAATGCTCGTCATATCTCCCACCGGAAATAATGGCGAAATATTTTGCGCCATTATTAGTAGCAATAAAGCTGTAATAAAGCTAGGGAAACCTTGCCCAGTGTAGCTAATGACTTGCAAAATGCGGTCTATAGGACGATTTTGTTTAACGGCGGCGACAATACCCAAAGGAATAGCGATCGCCCAAGTTACGATTAATGATGAAATGGCTAGTAACAATGTCGGCGGTATCCGCTCCCACAACAGCGATGCTACCGAGCGCTGATAGACAAAACTCTGCCCAAAATTACCTTTACTGACTACTTGCCATAGCCAGCGCTTGTACTGTTCTATCCAAGGTAAACCCAAACCAAATTGTACGCGCAGTTCCTCAATCCGCTCTGGGGAAATCTTAGGATTTGTTTTCAACGTGCTTAAATAATCCCCCGGTGCTAATTGAATAATAAAAAACGACAATGCAGAAGCTAGTAATAATGTCAATAGCGCCTGCAATACTCGTTTAACGACATAAACAAAAGTCTCGCTAGTAAAAAACCTAGTTAACCAATCTCCCGCCGCCGTTAAAGAAACTTTACTAAAAGTCATATTTATCTCAGCGATTTTAGCTAGTATTCTATCAACGACACGATGGGAACTGAGGGCAAAACTTCGCGCCCGTGCAAATCTTTTAGCTCGATAATAAAGCCAAAACCCACCAACTCGCAGCCGATTTTTTGGACTAGCTGCGCGGTGGCTTTAGCGGTTCCTCCCGTCGCAATCAAGTCGTCAATAATTAATACCTTGCTTCCTGGGGCTAAAGCATCTTGATGGACTTCTAAGCAGTCTGTACCGTACTCTAAATCGTACTCCACCGAATGCACCGCACCGGGCAATTTTCCAGGCTTGCGGACAGGAATAAACCCTAGGGATAACTTATAAGCCAAAGGCGCACCAATAATAAAGCCCCGTGACTCCATCCCAATAATATAATCAGCAGTTAAGCCAAGACTAGCGGTTTTTTCGGCTAAACTATCGATGGTATAGCGCAATCCAACGCGATCGCTAAGTAAAGTAGTAATATCTCGGAACATAATTCCGGGTTTAGGGAAATCGGGAATATCGCGAACCAGTGACTTCAAATCCATAACAGTTGCAGGCAGAATCAATAAATTGATCGCTCTAAAAATAGAGAGTATCGGAAAAATCGTACACTATCATAGTTAGATTGTTTTGATAATCGCATTTTTATTGATAATTATTGCCTGATTACCGATAATTTTCTCGTCGATAGCAAAATCCGCAAACTTATTTTTAGAGGAAAAACCTTAAATACATTCAAGAAACTACCGTCGTTGAGCTAATTGAAGTAAAAATTAGTTAACTATCTCGCCAATATTGGGAATAATAACTAAAGATTCGGCTTAAATATATTTGTTATTTGGCGAACAGCCCATGCACCCGCCCAGTTTGTAAGGAAAAATGCTTTTGTGAGCGTCCAGCCATTAGATACCCCCGTTGAATCACTGCCACTAATTTTAGACAGTTTACCAAATCCATCTGTCGAGGAAAGAGCGTGTCCGCAAAGAACTAGGTTACAACTTGACTTAATTTTACTAGCTATTGAGGCTTTGGAGCTTGGCGGCTCAGAAGCTATTTTAGGATTAGCGCGTGAATTGGAACTAACAGATATTATTAAAAATCGCGTAAATTTATGGCGGATGCGGAGTACAAATCCGCTCAGGAGAGCGCATACTCGTCGCCCTTTAAGCATAGTTGAGGCAAAAGCTTTAGCCGTTGTAGCTTGTTATTTGGCAAGACGGTTAACCGCAGTAATTCGTCAATTGCTAATTGTCTATCAGCAGATGAGCGACAAGCAAATTCCGTTAGAACAGAATTTACGACTGGCTAGTTATTTAGAGCGGTTTCAAGCTCATTTCAAAAGCCGGATGAATCCTAGAAGATCGGGAGCGATCGCTTACTATAGCAAAGAAAAATCAGACGAACTAGCAATAAGCTTATTAGAACAATTGCTGTTTTGTACAGGAACATCGGGAATGCAAAGGTTTTGGATTAGTTTGTTTGATGGGGAAGTAGAATGACCATTCAACGCAAGTACAGCTTGCCAAGCTGCGTATTAGTAGTAGAGGGTTTGAATACTACGGAAACGAGCGCCTTACCTAGCGACGGTAGACCCCTATTATCGATGTTAGTCAACGTTGAATGTCATTTTCCCAACTCTGGGCAACCACCCTTAAGCGGCGGACGAGAGTTTTTAGATAGTCTGGTAAAGTCTGCAAGTAGCTATACTCAGGAATTTTTGAGTAAAGTTGCCCTGCGCCCAGGATCAAAACAAGAGCCAGAATTGGTGCATTTCCACAGATTAGACAATCATCGGCATCAATTGATCGTCCGCGATACCCCCCAAGTTGAGCCAGTTAAGATCGATTTAACAACGGTACAGCTATTTGATTTAGTAGAAGCTGTAGATCAATTATTGGCAGATAGCCGCACTTTACCGGATTTGGGACTAAAAATTAAGCCGATTTCCAAGCGTAACGTTACTTCCCGCCAAGATATAGCAAAACAAGCCGTCCCCGCCGCTTTGGGAGTATCGAGTTTAGCCTTAGCAGCGATCGCATTTTTCTTAGTCCCTATCCCCGAAGTCCAACCACCCAAACCTGTAACCCAGTCTAGCAGCCAGTCGGATTCAACTAATCGAGTGCCAGAAATAAGCGATCCAGTACAGTTATCAGCTTTAAAACAGCAACTATACAATCAGCTAGACTCCTCCTGGAAAACGCGGAATTTAACCCAAGACTTAAGTTATCAAGTAGTTGTATCTCCCCAAGGTGCGATCGCGGGTTATAAAGGTCTTAATACTGTCTCTAGCAGCCAAATCGACCAAACACCGATAAAAAGCCTATTCAAGCCTAGCAGCGCTACGCCAAGACCCTATCCCCAGCCTATAGCTCAGTACAAGGTAGTATTTGCTAAAGATAATAAGTTGCAAATTACTAATTGGGCGGAAAATAAATAGGGTGTTGCTGATTAAATGTATGGATTTTGGCAAGGAGACGTTGCATTGCAACGTCTCTACAACAAGAATGTTGCAAATATCTGGCGCAATTGGCAATTTATCTCTTTCTACTGCACAACTTTCCGCATATAACTACTCCATAAACGAGCAGCTTGAGCGCTACTACCGGAAGTTGGTGAATTATTATCATTTCCAAGCCAAACTCCCGTGACAATCTGCTGACTAGGAACAAAGCCAATAAACCACAAATCCACGTTGTTGTTAGTTGTACCTGTTTTACCCGCTTCTCCTAAACCAAGCGCCGCACTTCTCCCCGTACCGCGTTCTATCACACCCCGAAGCATACTCGTCATAGCATCAGCTACTTGGGGCGACAATACTTGCACGTTAGCGTTAGAGCTTTGGTCAAAACTATAAATTACCCGGCAAGTTTTTAAATCCTCCCGATTTGGGCAATCGCTGCTATCGAGAATGCGACTAATTAAATGAGCGCGATTCCACTTGCCATTATTAGAAATTGCTCCAAAAGCGCCAGTCATTTCTAGTACATTTACTTCACTTTGCCCCAAAACTAACCCCGGTACAGGATTGAGCGGCGAAGTAACGCCTAATCGCGTTGCCATTTTGACTACTTTATCTAGCCCCACGTCGTCTCGAGCTACTCGCAGGGCGATCGCATTTTCTGATAGTGCAAGCCCCGTTGCCATGTCTACACTACCGCTAGAACGTTCGCAACCGCGATATCCTTGCCCACTCCAACTCAAGGGCGCACAAGAATAAACTTTGCCTGGAGAAATGCCTTGCTCGATGGCGGACGTATAAGTAAATAGCTTAAAAGTTGAGCCGGGTTGACGCTTGGCTTGAATAGCGCGATTAAACTGACTTGCGCGATAACTTGTCCCACCTACTAGCGCCCTGACTCCCCCAGTGCTGGAATCGAGAGTAACCACCGCTCCTTGAGAAAAGCCATAGCTACCACCAGTATTACTTACAGTATCGCGCAAAGCTGATTCTGCTTGCTTTTGCATTTCGGGGTCTAACTGCGTCTCGATAATAAAATTGCCTTCGTTGGCTAAGTCTTTGCCTAACAAGCGTTGCAATTCTTGAAACACCGAAGCATAGAAATAGGGAGCAATAGTATTTGCTTGCCGATCGCAGACTTTGCGGCTAATTTCAATCGGCGATCGCCTAGCTCTATTTGCTTCGTCTTGACTAACAAAGCCTTGCTCTAACATTCTGGCTATGACTCGATTGCGGTAGTCAATTGCTTTTAGTCCATCACTATTACCACACAAATCGAAAGCGTTAGGAGCGGGTAAAATTCCCACCAAAGTAGCTGATTGTGCCAAGGTTAAATCTTTAGCTGCGCGATCAAAGTAGTAACGCGAAGCATCTTCAAAGCCGTACGTATCTGAACCTACATAAATTCGATTTAAGTAAGTAAGTAACAAAACATCTTTACTGTAAAACGTCTCTAACTTCAGCGCTACTACTGCCTCTTTTAGCTTGCGCCCCAAAGAATCTTCCGCCCCTACATAATCTCTAAACAAGCTACGAGCGACTTGTTGCGTAACGGTGCTGGCTCCTTGCTGAAATCTTTTTCCCTGTACGTTGATTAGTACCGCTCGTAATATCCCAATGGGATCTACTCCTACGTGCCAATAAAAGCGGCTATCTTCCGATGCTACTACCGCCTTGGGCAAATAGGTTGAAAAGTCTGTTAAGCGCTTCATATCTACGTGGGCGGTAGTCCGGGGAGGACGTAAAGGCGTTTCGCCATCGCGGGCATAAATAACTACAGGCCCTTGGGTGGGCGAAGGTAAAGGCAAAACAGAAAACTTTGTCGATTCTAAGCCAATTGCTAAAGCGACTAAAGCTGTCACACCACTGACCCCGTAAGATGCCCAGGTAGCAGCTTTAACATACAAAGGTGGCTTATCAACGTACTGTACCTTTACTGAGGCTGCAAGCTCTGGAGGGCCAAGGGTAAATACATCGCCGTGACGCAAAGCTAACTTATCAATCCGGCGCTTGCCTTGATAGATGCCATTAGTAGAATTTTCGTCTTTAATGGCAAAAGGCGACTTCCGATTATTGACATCCCGCGATAAAGATAAATGTACTTGACTTACTACCGGATTGCGGACAACAATATCGCAAGACTTTGAACTACGACCAAGTAAATAACGATCGCCCAGCAAAGGATAAACTTCTGCCTTATCTGCGCCTGCCTCCTGTATCCATAATTCTGGTACTCTAGCTTTAGGATTGAGTGATAAAGCCTGAAAATTTACCTTTGCTTGAATTGTTTGTACTGCTTGGGTTACTTGACCCACAAATGTTTGTGGTTTTACAGGCGGCTGGGGAGGACTCATAATATAGCGATCGCTTAGGATTACTTATACAATTTTAAAATTGAGTATAGAAAATCTAAAAGTTTCTCTCTAAATCTATTTTACTTGCAAGCTGTACAACCTTTTGGTCGTCTAAATTTCACCGATTTAATTGCTTTTGAAGCATATTAAGTCAATTTAGATATATACATCAAGGTAGATTTTTGCAACACTATCCTTTGTTCTAATGTTCGCAAAGCTTAATTAAGGTTAATTGGTGTGAAGGCAAAATATTTAACCATCATTTGCACAGCATTTGCATTGGCAGTAACTAGTAGCGTTGCTCTAGCCCAATCTGGTACTGAGACAAAAACTCCAGAAATTTATCTTTCCCCAGAAGGGTTCAAAATTCTGTGCGAGCGTTTTCCGCTCAATTCCCGTTGTCCTGGTGGTGTTAGCCTAACTACACCATCCACAGGAACAACCACAACTCCCGAAACACAGTCTTCTCCAAATCCCTCCGCGCCCGATCCGGGAACAACAGATGTTCCACCAACAGATACAACATCTCCTGGTGTTCCTGGTGGTGCTGGCAATACTATAGATAATCCAGCCATGCCCCCAGATACAACATCTCCTGGCGGTCGTCCTGGCGGTCCTGGTGGTCCTGGCGGTCGTCCTGGTGGTACTGGCGGTCGTCCTGGTGGTCGTCCTGGTGGTACTGGTGCGCCCGGAACTAACACACCACCAACAGATACAACATCTCCTGGTGTTCCTGGTGGTGCTGGCAATGGCACAACTCCCGAAGGAAGTCCCCCACCTACTCGTTAATTAACTAGAAGCCAAATTAAAGAGATTATTTTTTGAACTTTAGTTGGCTTCTTGTATTAAATGCCTAGATAGAATCTATCTAGGCATTTTTGAGTCAAGAATGAGAATTGCGATCGCTGTTTGGCTTCTTAAAACTATCTATTAACCAACAAATAATACCTAGGTTAATAGACACATCTGCTAAATTAAACACTGCAAATTGAATTAAGCGCAAATCTATAAAATCTACGACGCTACCAAAAATA
>JACCVJ010000052.1 GCA_013698215.1 Tatlockia sp.
TATTTCTACTCGTCCTTTGAGATCCGGCGCATCTACCGTTACTTGGCGGTCAAAACGACCCGGACGCAATAACGCCGAATCAAGTACGTCTGGGCGGTTAGTAGCAGCAATAATAATAATGCCTGTATTGCCCTCAAAACCGTCCATTTCTGTTAGTAACTGGTTTAGAGTTTGTTCTCTTTCATCGTTACCGCCGCCAATTCCTGCACCCCGTTGTCTACCTACTGCGTCAATTTCATCGATGAATATTAAGCAAGGAGCGCTTTCTTTGGCTTTTTTGAACAAGTCGCGGACGCGAGAGGCTCCCACACCGACGAACATTTCGACAAATTCTGAACCAGAGATACTAAAAAATGGTACTCCAGCTTCTCCGGCGATCGCTTTTGCGAGTAAAGTTTTACCTGTTCCTGGAGGCCCAATTAGCAATACGCCTTTGGGAATTTTTGCCCCTACCGCCGTAAACCGCTCTGGTTGCTTTAAGAAAGTAACTACTTCCTCTAATTCTTCTTTAGCTTCATCAATTCCGGCGACATCATCAAACTTGATTCCGGTTTTAGCTTCGCTTTGAAAACGAGCTTTTGATTTGCCAAAATTCATTGCTTGACCAGGGCCACCGGGAATATTGCTAGAGCGTCTAAACAAGAAAAATAAACCGCTAATTAACAATATCGGGAAAACCAAATTTCCTAGCAAACCCCAAATTGCGCCATCATTCCGCATCGGGTGAGAGTCTAAGTTGACATTGGCTTCTCGCAGCTTAGAAATCAATTCTGGTGCGTTGTAAGGTAAATCTACTCGCAAGCGTTGAATGCGATCGTCTAAGTCTGGGTCTACAGCTTCAACTATGGCCGTTCTACCACCTTCGTACAAGTCTACAGTTTTGACTCGTCCTGAATCTATATATTCTAAAAACCGCCCGTAGGTCATGCGGGTACTAGCGGTATTTTTAGTTGTATCTACCGGAGCCGTTGCAAAAGCTCCTTGCCAAAAGAAAAATCCAATGACTAAAGGTGGCAAAGTCCACAGTACCAGTGATTTCCAAGAAAATTTCATCAATTAGCTGCCTCTATTTTTGTAAAAATCGCAAATTATCTTTACTCCAATTTATTACTGTAGCCCTTACGGGATTAAGCTTTTAGATGTAACTGCTTACCAAACAAGTTTTGGGGATCTAGCCGCAAGCTAAGTAATCGATATTTGTGTTGAATCTTAATTAAATTTAACTTAATTTTAAGTCTTCTCACCACCTAGCTCGTAGAGATCGAACTAAAGAGGTTAATTGTCTCCTTTTCTACGTCTTTCGATCTACCTGTCTATGGTTATTATGGGAAGATACGTGAAGAAATGTAAAGACTTATGAAAAATAAAGTTATTGTAGTTGTGGGCGCAACGGGTGGTATAGGTTCCGCCTTGACGCGCAAAGCCGCTAATGCTGAAGCGCGTTTAGTATTGGTAGCGCGAGACAAGGACAAATTGGCAACTTTAGCCGAGGAGCTATTAGGAGAAGTTGCTATTATTCCTACAGATATTACTAAACCAGAGCAAGTAGACGCACTATTTAAGCAAATAATTGTCGAGTTTGGGCAAATAGATGCTTTAGTTAATGCGGCGGGAGCAGGGATAATGAAGCCCTACAGCAACCTAGAATCAGCCGATTTGGATGCCATGTTAAACGTGAACCTAAAGGGCAGTTTCTATACCTGTCAGGCGGCGGCGGAGTTGATGCAAGAGCGCAAATCAGGACATATTTGTAATGTAGTAGGAATTTTGGGCAAGCACTCAATGCCAATGGCTTCCGCTTATTGTGCTTCAAAATACGCTGTAGTGGGCTTTAGTAAGTGCATGGCAGAGGAATTAAAGCGTTTTGGGGTAAAGTTCACGCTATTCTACTTTGGTGGGGTAGATTCGCCTTTTTGGGATAATGTCAGTTTGAAGGTAGACCGAAAAAAAATGCTAAGTACCGAAACGGCTGCCTCAGCTATCTTGTACGCTCTAACCGCCGATCCTCAAGCTGTACCAATGGAAATAAATATTCAGCCAGAAAGTCATTTATTTTTCTAATAAAACAAAGTCATTACTAGAGAGTGACCTGCAAATTGATGTAGATCGGGCAAAATTTACTTAAAGTGAGCTTAAAAGCTGGATTTTGACAGATTTATGAAAATTGACCGCGTTCACTTTTATGTAGAAAATGCTAAAGCTTCCCGCGACTGGTTTATTAACTACTTGGGGTTTCAATCGGTAGCTAGTAGCGAAGATTGGCACACCTGCACGGAGGTAGTAAATAACGGCGCTGTCTGTTTTGTTCTGTCTTCACCGCTAAATATTACAAGTCCTGTAGCTAAGTTTTTAAACCAGCATCCCCCAGGAGTTGCGGATATTGCTTTTAGTGTTGATGATGTTGAAAATGCGATCGCCCTGGCAAGTTCTGGTGGCGCAAAAGTCCTAGAAAACGTGCAAATAGACACAGCAAACGGGAGCAAGTGGGCGAAAATCTCTGCTTGGGGTAGTCTGACTCATACTCTGGTTGAAAAAGTTGAAAAAAAGCCAATTTTCTCCCTTTCTAGCTTTACTGGCATCGATCATGTGGTGCTAAACGTTGAAGCGGGAGACTTAGATCCGGCGGTAACTTGGTATCAAGATACTTTGGGATTTCAGGCTAAACAAGCGTTCAAAATTCAAACAGAGCGCTCGGCTTTACACAGTCAAGTTATGGTTTCTCCTAATAATCAAGTCCAGTTTCCCATTAATCAACCTGCTTCCCCCAATTCCCAAATTCAAGAGTTTTTAGATGCTAATAAAGGCGCGGGAATCCAACATATTGCTCTTGAAACCGCAAATATTATCAGCGCGATCGCCCAATTTAGGCGCTGTGGGGTTGCTTTTCTCCCTGTACCTCCCAGTTACTACACGCAACTGCAACAACGCCCAGGGCTGCCGCTAAGGGTTGCTGAACTAGCAGAAATTGCCGCCCAAGAAATCTTAGTTGATTGGCAACCGACAGTTCCCCAAGCGATACTCTTGCAAACTTTCACCCAACCAATTTTTAGCCAACCTACTTTTTTCTTAGAAATTATCGAGCGCCGCCAGCAAGCGCGGGGTTTTGGGGAAGGCAATTTTCGGGCTTTGTTTGAAGCTATTGAACGCGAACAACTTAAAAGGGGTAGTTTGCAAGATTCTTAATCAATCCGATTAGGAATTTAAAACTTACTCTGGTACAATTTTGCCCAGCTTGAGATAACGTATAAATAAAGTTTATATTTTGTGTCTAAATGTTAAGGCTAATTACGGACTTTGACGGGCCAATTACTGATGTTTCCGAGCGCTATTACCAGGTTTACAAATATTGTTTAGAAACTAGCAAGCACCCCGGACAGTCTGTAAAGCCTCTAGATAAAGCAGCATTTTGGCAATTAAAGCGATCGCGCGTTCTTGAAACCCAAATTGGTATTATTTCTGGGCTAGATGAAACCCAAGCAAAAACCTTTGCTCAATTGCGTCGCCAAACCGTACATACTCCTTCTTATTTTAGCTACGATAGCCTCGCCCCCGGTGCTGTGGCGGCTCTTGAAAAAGTCCAAGCGGCGGGGATAGATTTGGCGGTGATGACTATGCGCCGAGTCAAAGAATTAGATTATGCTTTTAACCGCTACGATTTGGGCAGATTTTTTCCAAAAAATCGCTGCTACTGCCTCAAAAATGATTATGTAAAAACCTGCGATATTGATGATAAGGCTTTACTAATGGAACGAGCCTTAGTAGAACTCCCTTCAGTAGCAGATACTTGGATGGTCGGAGATACAGAGGCAGATATTATAGCAGCTAAAAACCACAATGTCAAAGTAATGGCAGTTTTATGTGGAATCCGCGATCGCGAACAACTCCAACTCTACAAACCTGACTTAATTGTGGACACTTTAAGCGAGGCTGTAGAGATTTTAATTGCCAAATCTTTGTCCCAAGTAGCCTAACTAGCGCAAAAAGCTACTAACTAGCCAGAGAACAACAAACGTTACCACTGTAGAGAATTGATCTGCTTGGATATTAATTTGGTTTAGGGGAGAAATTAGCAAGTTAGCCAGTAACCCGCCCACTACTAGCCCAACAATTAATCCGGCTCCTGTTATTAGTATGGCGCGGCTAAAGTTTTGTTCTTTGCGCCGAATAAAGTAAATACTTAGGCATACTCCCACCATTAGCACTACTTGCAATAGTTGAGCGCCGACTGTTGGATAAACAACGCTCAATCCGCTCAAACTTAGAAATAAACCCCCAGGCAATAATATATCTTTGAGGCTAGGGCGATCACGCAATTTTTCCAGCCACGAGGGCGATTGCATTTTAGGGCTTTGGTTTTGCTTTTGGGGTGCTTGAGAGAGACGCTCGGCAAATTTGATGCCTTCTGGCACTTTAATTTTACCTTCTTGGCGCATCCGCAAACGCTCCATCAATATTGCATCGTAAGCTTCCTCTACCATATTCAAATGCTGTGAGTCGCCATTGTACTGCGTTGCCAGGCGATTGCGAGCTTCTTGAATTTGATCGAAGGTAGCGTCTTGTTTTAACCCAAGTTTTTCGTAGGAATTAGGCTCGCTCATGTAACTTTATCGCCTCAGCATTGCTCGGAGCATTCGGTAAACAGAAACAAATTTAGACTAACGTATTAGTTAAAGTCGTTGCCACTGGTAACTAATCTTTTTAGGTGATGGCAACGGTCAAGATCGCAACGTGCAGCCTGTCTTCTATATTGGACTTTAGCATATGCTAACAACTACGTGCAGCTATCGTTTTACCTAAATATATTGTGGTTTTAGTTCCAAGGAAAAACCGTGAGAATTTAGGATATAATTTTCGATCTGGAAACATCAGCGTTCAAAAGCAAAGGCTAGGAAATTGCGATCGCGCTTAAAGAAGGTTAACAACCGTTAGTTTGGTTAAGTTATGAGTTAATAATTAGTAAGAATATAATAACTTGAAAAAAAGTTGCATCTGCTTGTAAATCCTCTCTTTTAGTTGTACAAAGTAATGGCTATGGCTCTTGCCAAAATTCTGATAGTTGATGACGATCCAGCAATTCGAAATTTAATCCAACGCTTTTTGAGCAAGCAGCAATACCAAGTAGAATCGGCGGAAGATGGTAAAACGGCTCTAGCAATCTTCGAGCAATTTAACCCTGACTTGGTAATTTTGGATGTAAATTTGCCGGATGCGACTGGCTACAACCTTTGTGAGGAGATGCAAAAACGTACAAAGGTTTTTGTGCTGATGCTCACAAGTCGCGGTGACGAAGCCGATAAAATTCGCGGGTTTGCTCAAGGAGCGGATGATTACTTAACTAAACCTTTTGGTTTGGGCGAATTGGAAGTTAGAGTTGGAGCTATTTTAAAGCGCCAACGCACAGTTACAGCGCCAGAGAAGCAGCGTTTGAGCTTTGAAAAGCTGGCAATAGATCCAGAACGACGGGAAGTAACGCTCAACAATCACCTGATTCCTTTAACTGCTTTAGAATTTGACTTGTTACGTTTTCTCGCCAGTCATCCCGGTAGAGTTTGGCGACGGGCAGAACTACTGCAAGAAGTTTGGGACTACGATTATGTAGGCGATCAAAGAGTTGTAGACGTTCATATCGGTCAAATTCGCAAAAAAATTGAAATAGATGTAACGCAGCCGATCTTAATTCAGACAGTACGAGGGGTGGGCTATAAGTTTGAGGCTCCCGATAGCCCTCCACAATAACAGATGAAAGGAAAAAGCTAGTAGCCGTCAATGTGGCGATCGCATTTTTAGTTTCTACGAGCAGCCATGAAAGAGAGTTTCTAGATATACTCTAGCGGCGCGGCGATCGCCATCGCTATTTTGTAGCAAAAACAATGATAAAGCCGCCGTAAAAACTCGGTCTTGATTCCAATCAGGATGATTTTCTAAGTAGCTGTTGAGGGATTGATGTAGTTCTTCGGGAATTTCCGTCAAGATACTAAGGGTATTGCTCATTAATTACCTCGCCTTGGGTCTAAATAAATAAAACAATCTTCCCTCTTAGTCACAAACTTAGGCTGTCAATGCTAGTGAAAGTCTAAGGTAACTTTAGCGGCAAGTGCTTTATTGTGCGCTAGGAAGGGGTAGGGTTGTCAATGCTACGAAATATTGCAATTATTTTTACTCCAGAAAATTAGCTACGAAGTAATAGGATTTTTAGCCTAGTTTTTGTTACTTAACTTTATATGAACTGCGTACTTGTAGAGTTTTGATGGCAAAATAAATAATCCACAGGGAAGGTATTTGTCCTTAGCTATCGTTAAAACCTGGGGAAAACCTGGGGAAAA
>JACCVJ010000093.1 GCA_013698215.1 Tatlockia sp.
GCGATTTCTTCAATAATGAAGCTTTGATGCCAACATCTGCCGAATTAGGGTTTGATATTACAGAGTCAATTTTTACAACTGGAGTCAGCAAAAGGCTAAAGGAATTAACCACAGCTTTAGAAAATCCCGAAGTAGAAAGTATAGCTTTGCTATTGCAAGAACAAGCTACCGTATTTATGGGACTAGCGGAATCTTTGGGTTTACCGGGCTTTGGCGCGATCGCGATCGCTACCCTAACTGCGCTAAATATGCACCCCGATGAAGCTGTAACTATTGCCCGTCTTGCCTTAGCAGACTTTGAACAAGGACAAGAAGCAGTAATAAAAGGCGATCGCACTTCCGGCGGCGAACCAAGTTTTGCGCTGCAAGAATTAGCGATTAGCGATCAATCTCTAGAATTGGATAGTTTGCCCGATCCAGCACTTTTAGAGCAGTTGATTAGTGGCGAAGTAGAGGACGAGCTTTTTACGAGTAATGCCGATAACTGGGACTTTGGGGAAGAATCTCTAGAGTTATCAATGGATGGAGTATTTGGTAGCTTAGTTGAAACTCTAGAAACCCCAGCAGAGGATTTTGAGCTAAAACCAGAACGTTTTAAAGAACCCCTAGTAGCACCTTCTCCCCAAATTCGGGTTGAAATAGCCAAACTTCAACGCCTCAATTATTTGTCTGGCGAAATGCTCACCAATCAAAACCGCCAAGTTGCCGCCGATGAACGTATCCAAGAAACCATCATTTCATTGCAGCAGCAATTAGCCCAACATCAAAAAAACCTTAAACAAATCCGTGAGTATTGGTCGGATTTGATGTTAGAACCGCAAACCACCGCTAATAATGCCTTGTCAGCAGACGTTTATCACGAATTTCAACCTCTATTAGATTTAGCCTGGGATGATTCGGTACAAATTGCTGAAACCATTGAAGAAGTAAATTTATTTAGCGTTTCCTCAAGTCAAATCCTCGAAAAACAACAACGGCTATTAACCAACGTCCGCAATGACTTGCTTTCTGCTCAAATGTTACCTGTGGGAGAAATATTTAATCGCTTTTATAGAGTATTGCAACAATTGGTTGCTGGACATGGAAAACAAGCCCAATTAGAAATTAGTGGGACAGAAATATTAGTCGATAAAGCAATTGCCGAAAAGCTCTACGATCCTTTAATGCACTTGGTTCGTAATGCTTTCGATCATGGGCTAGAAAGTAGCGAAACCCGCGCCCAAGCTGGCAAATCAGAGGTTGGGGAAATATTTATCAAAGCTTACAAACAAGAGCGTTGGACGGTTATAGCTGTAGGAGATGATGGCAAAGGTTTAGATTTTGAGAAGATAGGCGATCGCGCTTTAGAACTAGATTTAATTGCTCCCGAACAAGCCCAAAGCATTACCGAAGATAAGTTAATCGATTTATTATTTACGCCGGGATTTACTACCGCATCTCAACTAAGCGATTTATCGGGGCGCGGGATTGGTTTAGATGTAGTTCGCACCCAAATCGAAGCTTTGCAAGGCACAATTACCGTGCGATCGCAAGCAGGGCTTGGCACAACATTTTTACTGCAAATTCCTATCAGCCTCAAAATTGCTAAAGTTTTGGTGGTAGAAGTAGGCGATCGCCTGTGCGGTTTTATCAGCGAAGCGGTTGAGCAAATTATCATCCCTCAAACTGACCAAATTAAACATTGGCATGATGGTCAAAAAGTTTGGCAACCACCAGGAAACGGCGCAATAGTACCTATTCGCAAACTATCAACAGTTTTGCAATCTGGCGATTCCTTTGCAGGCGATCGCCTTCCGGTACTTTTAGTGCGTCAAGGTACAGAATTAGTAGGGCTAGAGGTCAATCGCGTTATTGGCGAACAAGAATTAGTCATTAAACCTGTAGGTAAACTAATTACTCCGCCAAGTTATGTATTAGGATGTTGCGTTTTAGCAGACGGGCGTTTGAGCTTGATAATTGATAGTAGCGCCTTAATCGCTCAGTTACCACCCGTAGTTATTAGTACCCAAACAACTCCAAGCAATAATCAGTCTCAAATTTTGCTCATAGATGATTCGGTTACTGTGCGTCACAACTTAGCTTTAATGCTGCAAAAAGTAGGTTATCAAGTATGGCAAGCCAAAGATGGTACAGAAGCTGTCGCCCAAGCCTTGCTGCATCCAACTATCAATTTGATAATTTCTGATGTAGAAATGCCGGGAATGAATGGATTTAAGTTTTTAAGCCATCGGTTGCAAGACTCTGTGCTGCAACAAATTCCGGTAATTATGCTGACTTCTCGTAGTAGCGACAAGTATCGACAGATTGCCCAAGAATTAGGCGCTAATGCTTACTTGACTAAGCCTTATATAGATGGAGAAGTTTTAAATGCGATCGCAAGTTTAATTGAAAACAACCCTAAACCAGCTATTTAGCTTTAAAATTCTTTCAAGTAACTCAAATTAATATGTTTAATCTCAAACAAAATAGTAAGTTTAATTGGTCGATTGCCGCTACTTCTTTAGCAATTTCTGGATTGGCGCTAAATTTCCCGGCGATGGCGGCTTCTGTACCATCTACCTACCTCAATGATTATCGTTATTGCTCTGCCCGATTATTAGCGCTCAACGTCTCAGCGCAAGCTGTCTCAACTTCTTGCGCCAACGCTTTGAATCCCAAAAGATTAGCTACTTGCGTCTACGACATTCAAAGGCAAACAAGTATATTGGCAACCGATGCTTTAGCTACTTGCACTCAAGTTAGACAGCCGGATGAATTGGCTACTTGCGTAGTAGGAATTAGTGTTAATAGCCAAGAGGAGACAATTCCCGAAGTTCTTAATTATTGCCGTCTTAGCTTGCTACCAGTACGTTTTGCTGAATGTGTAGTTGGTTTGCGCCGAGAGATTGATGTTACACCTATTCAGGCTATGAATACTTGCATTGATGGTAGCGATCGCGCGATTGTGCCGATAATTTCTAAACCTTAGTCACTAAGCACAGCAACGCCAAACTACCCCCAATTAGGTAAAAGGTAGCTACTACCTGAACTTCCGACCAACCCGAAAGTTCTAGATGATGGTGTAAGGGAGCCATTTTAAACAACCGCTTACCTACTCCATCATCGCCTTTTGTTGCTTTGTAATAACTTACCTGTGCCATTACTGAAAGAGTTTCTACAAAAAAGATCCCACTCAATACAAATAATGCCCACAATGTATTAGTTAACAGCGCTACCGATGCTAAAGCGCCCCCCAAAGCCAAAGAACCCGTATCGCCCATAAAAACCCGCGCCTTGTTGCGATTGTGGACGAGAAACCCCATACAGCTACCGCTCGTACAAGCACAAAAGGTCATTAATCCGGGGTGACTTGGCGCAACTAATACTCCTAATCCTAATAATGCGATCGCACTTGTCCCGGCGGCTAAACCATCAACGCCATCCGTTAGATTAGTTGCATTGCTCTCTGCTACCAATACAAACACTGCCAATAGCCAAAATAGCAAGCCTAGAGGCAATACAACTTTAAAAGGTAGCGCAATATTAGTAATATTACTGTGACTCCACGCCAGCCACAAGCAAAACAGCACAGCAAAGCCAATTTGTAAAGCTAATTTTAGTTTGGGCGAAATACCTTTATTAGACTTGTAGCGCAAAATTTGCCAATCATCTAACCAGCCAATCAGCGCGTAACCCATTGTCAAAGCAGACACCGCCAATACGTCCGCCTTCCACCCCGACAATAATATCGCAAAAATAATTGCTCCTGGGACAAAAAACACCCCGCCCATAGTGGGAGTACCAGCTTTTTTTAAATGAGCTTGAGGCCCGTCTTCTCGGACAATTTGCCCAGTTTTCAGCCTTACCAGCATCGGAATTACCCAGTAGCCTAGCAATGCTGTAGCGATCGCACAGAGCAAAAAAGGCAAACTTAGCGAATTTAGTTGCCAAGGTAAGCGATCGGCGATCAAATCCCTCGTCAACGCCCCACCGCTCAACACTATACTCAGAGCTACAAGTAAGCTAGTTCCCGAAAGATTGAATAATGAGCTAGGAGATTTTGCTTCCACAATATTTTTTTAGATCGGTACTTAGCAAGTAAGAAGCCCCAAGTAATTTCTCAAAGCTTCTTACCAATAACTAAAATTTTGGCTAACAACCATTAACCCGCTTCTTCTTCTGCTGGCTCGTCATTATCTTCAAAGTCATCATCGTAGTTAGGATCGTCAGGATCGATAATATCGGCAATGTCTGACAGGGGTTCACCTTGAGCAACGGGATCTGTTTCACTGCGATCGCGCGCTACTAATCTACCACTAGCTCTTAACCAGTCTAAGATTGACAACTCGTTCCGCGCAGGAATTACCGATGCTACTCGATTGCGGGGCTGTTCTTGTAGGGGCGAAGTTGGCATAGGGAAATGTTTAAATAAACGGATTCAATTATAGTACAAAGTCTAACATTATTTAGAGATGCGTTATTTTTCCTGAGTGGGAAAGAGGATAATGATTAGATAATAATTATTAAAGCAATGTTTGTAAAATCAGCCCTAATAGAAGAACTCGCCGGGAAAAATCGCGGCTTACTAGCCACTGAGTCAGAGAAACAGGCAATATTGATGGCGATCGCGCAATTAGAGGAGCGCAACCCCACACCGCGCCCTATAGAGGCTTCTGAACTACTAGATGGTGACTGGCGGCTACTTTATACCACAAGTTCTGGCTTACTAAATATTGATCGCTTTCCTATATTAAAACTAGGTCAAATTTATCAATCGATTCGCGTCAAAACTAGCACCGTTTACAACATTGCAGAGATTTACGGCTTACCTTATTTAGAAGGATTAGTAAGTGTGGCGGCGGAGTTTGAACCCCTGACGGAGC
>JACCVJ010000111.1 GCA_013698215.1 Tatlockia sp.
CCCATTTCGGCGGCGATGGAGTCAGGGAGAATTTTAGTAATTTTAGCGGGATTGATGGCATTCATAAATCTTTGAGGCGGCGCAGCTTTTAGCTATTTGGCAATAAGTTAGTAGCGATCGCACTTAAAATAGCTATGCCAAAAGCTAATCTGTACCAAACAAATATCCAGGTGTTTTGAGTTTGTAAAAAGCGCAGTAACCAAGCGATCGCTAAATAAGAAAATATCGCAGCAGAAATTACGCCCACAACCATTGTAACTATCCCATCGTTGCTTATTCCCGCGCCGATTACATCTTTTAGTTCTACAAGTCCGGCTAAAGTAATTGCTGGGATACCCAGCAAGAATGAAAATCGAGCCGCCGCACCTCTTTCTAAGCCCATGAATAATCCTGCTGTTAGGGTTGAGCCAGATCGGGAAACACCAGGGATTAAAGCTAGAGTTTGTGCTAGTCCCATTAGTACGCCATCGATAATATTTAATTGTTCAAAGTTACGCTGGCGTTTGCCTAGTTTCTCTGCTAATCCCAATAGGAGTGACATTACTATAGATGCGATCGCAATTGCGCCTAAACTTCGCACTGGTGATTTGTCAAAATCTGGTACTAAGATTTTAATTATTAGTCCAAAGAACACTATCGGTAAGGTTCCTAAAGCAATGCCCACCGCTAGGCGCAAGTCATAGGATTTGTAATTTTTTTGTCTAATTGCCGTGAACGCCCCCATAATAATTTGGGTGATGTCGCCCCAAAAATACCACAATACGGCGGCGATACTTCCTAATTGAATTACGGCGGTAAAGGCTACTCCTGGATCTCCCCAACCTAATAATACCGGGATTACTTTGAGGTGAGCAGTACTACTAATAGGTAAAAATTCTGTTAACCCCTGTACTATGCCCAGAATAATTGCTTGAAAAATATTTAGTTGTGTCGCTGTTGGCTCTGGTGTTGTTTGACTTAATACTTTTATAGGTATTGCCATAACTACACTAGCTGTGACGGCACTACATAACGCTAAGATTCGGTACTTTGCTGGAGCCATGATTTGTTTGATTTTGAGACGCGATCGCAGTTTCTCCTTAAATTGACACTTTTGCCAACCTTCGTCAAATCTTTTTTAGCTATTGCTCTAAAGTGCGAACTTTCTGTTCTCGGTAGCTCGTAATAATTAAGGTATTATTAATATGCCCCCCCAGGGCATCGATCTTGTGGTATCGTTAAGTAAGATTAAGTAAAGTAAACAAAATTAATATAGTACCTTGGTTAACCAAACATTGCCCCCCTACAGCGTCGCAACTTCCGCGCTGGCAACCGCCGAGCCGTCGAGAGTTAATAATATTAATATTTCTTGGCAAGTTGGTTTTCGGCAAGCCTGGTTAATCTTTGGAGCGGCGGTTTTTTTAGTTACCGTGCCAGTATTTATTGAAGCGCCGTTAGTAAGAGCGCTGCCGTGGTTGAGTTTGGTGCTAACGGCGGGTTGGTTATGGGTGAGTTATAAGTTGATGAATACACCCAAAACTTATATTTGGGGAGACTTATTACTAGGTTTTAGTTGGAGTTGGTTAGCAGGCTCGGTTTACTGGGGCTGGATGCGCTGGGAACCGTTGTTACACTTGCCTGTAGAAGCGATCGCCTTGCCTTTTGCGATCGCTGCTCTAAAGCGCGGCTGGGGTAAAGTAGGCAACTATTTTTATCTGGGTTCCTTACTTGGAACAGTATTAACAGATATATATTTTTATTTAGTCGATTTGATTCCCTACTGGCGGCAGATTATGCTTGAGCCAGAATTGACACCAAGTATTTTACATAGTGCGTTGGCGCAAGTGCAAACACCCCTGGGGCAAGGTTTAGCAATAGTTCTCGCTACCGTATTGCTAGTTTGTGGAACGTTGCCTTTGCTTTCCAAACAACTGCACTGGTGGGCTTTTGGGGGAGCGGTGTTGAGTACAATTTTAGTAGACAGCTTATTTTTAGTTGCAGCGATCGCCGCCTAGAACTATTTAGCTAGTCCATGTTCTAAAGCAAAACGTACTAATTCTGTGCGGCTATTTGTCCCAGTTTTGCTAAATAGACGACTAACATACTTTTCGACATTGCGGACGCTAGTTTGCAGTTGACGGGCAATTTCTTTATTCATTAGCCCGGTTGTAACTAAATCTAGTACGCTTTGTTCTCTAGGCGTGAGGTCAATTTTAAATGGCATCGGCGTTTGCACAATACCGTTTTTTTGAGTAAGAATCGCCTTAATTTGAGCAATTTGGTTAGCTAAATCGGCAAGATCGGGGATTTCGCCGTTTTCCTTGGTAGGTGCAACTATACGACGTTCAAGTAAGTTTTCGACGATCGCTACTAATTCGTCAGGATCGAAAGGTTTAGACAAATAAGCATCGCACCGCGCTTGATAGCCTTGAATGCGATCGCCTGTCATGCCTTTGGCAGTTAAAAATATCACGGGAAGGGCTGTAAATCTA
>JACCVJ010000115.1 GCA_013698215.1 Tatlockia sp.
GATCGCTTGTTGGTACTAAATTGAGGTAGGTAACAAAATTCCCTTGCTTGACTTCATAAACCATTCCTCCACCGTATTTCTTTTGAGGATTAATCTCAAAATTACTTGTTTTTAAAGTAGGAGCAAATATTGTATTAAATACTTGTTCTGGTAGTTGATTGGGAATTAAACGAATAGTGCTAATGGTGTTTGATTTTTGCTCCATTTCAAGAAATCCATCTTTATCTGCACCAAATTTAGTATAAAATAAGCCAGGCTCGGATAAATAAAGCTCTGGTTGGTCGATAGTTTCAAATTCTATTTTGTTCAGAATACTAATAAAGGCTTCTTCTTCTGGACTAGCTTTTGCTACATCATTTATATTTTCTGGGTTAAGGATCTCTGAGGCTAAAACAATCACTGTTTTACTATTATGAGTAATTAAGTTAAGGAACTTAGTTGTATTGCCTTTTTTTAGTTCAAAAACTTTTGCATTAGCTTCATTTTTAGCTATGGTAATTTTATATTCTCGCGCTTTTAATTCTCGCTCAAAATACTGAGATACTGTGGTAACTGAATCTTGAGTTTGTTGGCTGCTTTGGTCTATTGGTGCAGTAAATAAGCCTAGACCAGGTTGAGAGTTTATATACTTAGGAAAATCACTAAAAGGATCGTTGAGACTATTAGGATTTGGTAAAGCAATAGTTTCCGCCGGAGTAGAAGCTATTTGAGATTTTTGGTTTTCAGGCTTAGATGCTAGTTGGGGAAATTTCTTAATTACAGCTTGATTAATTGATTTCTGCTGATTAATAAGTGGTCTATTAGTTTGACGAATAATTGACGATTTGATTATTGAATTGGAAGGTTTTTTGATAACGCGCGGTGAATTAGAAGAAATTGGTAGTTGCGTAATTTTAACCTTGTTTTGAATTTTGTCTTTTTGAATAAGCTCCGCTTTTTTTGTAGGTATAGGTGTAAATAATAATAAGCCATGAATTCCTATAGAAAGTAACAGCATTGGTCGAGCTATTTGCTGCCAGGAATAGTTTTTGAGCGGGTAAGATAATGTCATATTTTTAATTAATTGCTTTTGCAAATATAAACATTAAAACTAAGTTAATAAAGCTTCAGATATCTTGTTTATCCTCAGAGGACTGAAAACAAACATTTTTAGAAAAAATCTAACTTTGTTAAGTTTTACCAACAATGATAGCAAGAAAAATTAATGAAAAAAGTTCCTCAGCGCACAAGAACGCAAAAATACGGTCATTTAACAAAAAACTAGCTAAATTTAACCATAAATTAATCTAATTGTCCCCATTATTTAACCGATAAAGTAGTAGGTTTATCCAGGGTGAGAAAAATAATTATTCTGCATAGAGGGTGAATATATATGGTTGTGTCTAATACGACTTTTAGACGTGCTTTCACAGCTTCAGCGATCGCTGCGGTAATGGCGTTAGTACCTTTGGTAGATGCGATCGCCCAAAAAGCAGCAACTCTAAATGGTGCTGGAGCTACATTTCCTGAACCCTTGTATCAGCGCTATTTTAGCGAACTGCGTAAAGGCAGCCAGCCTGTACAAGTAAACTATCAAGGTATTGGTAGCGGTGGTGGGATCAAACAGTTAACTGCTGGAAGCGTTGACTTTGCGGGAAGCGACACGGCTATGACTGATACAGAAGTAGCCAAAGTTAAGAACGGAGTATTGTTTGTACCTACTGCTGGTGGTCCCGTTGCAGTAGTTTACAACTTGCCTGGCGTATCCAATCTAAAATTATCGCGTAAGGTACTTCCAGCAATTTTTGATGGTCAAATTACAAACTGGAATGACCCCCAAATTGCCGCAGCAAATCCGGGAGTAAAATTACCAAATAGCCCAATTAAACTAGCTGTGCGCGCTGATAGTAGTGGTACAAGCTATATTTTTAGCAACGCTCTTAGTGGAATGGATAGCTACTTCAAAGGTAGAGTAGGTCCTAGCAAAACACCAAAATGGCCCGGCAAACCTGTAAGTGGGAAAGGAAATCCTGGTGTTGCCCAAATTGTTAAACGTACTCAAGGCAGCATTGGCTACGTAGAAGCTTCTTTTGCGACAAACAATGGTCTCCAATCAGCACTAGTACAAAATAGCCGAGGAGCCTACGTTGCACCAACCCTAGCTGAAGCAAACAAAGCGCTTAGTTCTGTACAGTTTAATCCCGATCACCGAGTCACCTTTAGTAAGTTAGGTAATCTTGGAGATGGATACCCAATTACAGGTTTGACTTGGCTGATGGTGAACAAAAATTACACGCAGCCCGGTGATGCCGCCGCCATTAAGCGGATGGTGCAGTGGATAATGACCAACGGTCAACAGTTCAATGACGATCTTGGCTACACACGGATTCCTCAAAGTGTTGCTGGTCAAGTGGTTCAGAGCGTTAATAGTGGTGTTAAAGGGCCCTAAGCCTTAAAATGTCTAAAATGTTGGTAAATTAAGGTAAGTTTTGGGGTGTCTCCTCTGGGGATACCCCAATAATTATTTAAACTGAGTAGATGGTTATAAAAGTTACTTATTAAGTATGCAGCAAAGCACGGAATATGAAGTAAGCGACCTGACAACAGTAGATGGCAAAAGTCAGTGGTTAGATAAAGGATTTACCTGGCTGGTTTGGACTTTTGCTGGTTGTACGGTTTTGTTACTGTTTTGGATAAGTTGGATAATTCTTGACAAGGCTTGGCCCGCCATTAGCAAGTATGGGTTAGGATTTTTGTGGGGTCAAGATTGGGACGTAAACAGTTTAGTATTTGGCGCGTTGCCTTATATTTATGGAACTGTGGTTAGTAGTGCGATCGCTATAATATTAGCTTTTCCGGTGGGACTCGCGGTAGCAGTAGTTACAAGTGAAGATTTTTTACCGCCGATAGTGCGGAATCCCCTAGCTTTTACGATCGAGTTAATTGCCGCAATTCCTAGCGTGATTATTGGTCTTTGGGGAATATTTGTATTGA
>JACCVJ010000416.1 GCA_013698215.1 Tatlockia sp.
ATCTGTAGCCGGAAGCTTTCGAGAAAAAGTAATCGCTTTAATCCTTAATCCCACAGGCAAAGAGGGCATCATGGGTCTAAGGGCAATTCGGGAAACCGGAGGTTATGCGATCGTGGTACAAGGAGAAAAAACAATAATGCAAGAGTATGTTGACAACGCTCAAGTATTGCCACTATCAGAAGTCGCTCAAACTTTAGTGAATTTAATAAAAATTGAGTAAATAACAAAAAGGCAAAAATAAAAAGTATTTCTCCTTCCCTGCCTTTAAAATAAAAGCTTACAAAACTCAGCTTGCCCAAACCTTCCCAATGGGGGGCTACTAACTAGATCCCCAAGTCCTGGTTTTTCTTAAACAAGCACTAATGAACACCCCAGAAATAGACCCCGAATTTGAAGCATTGCTTGAATATATCAAACACAATCGTGGGTTTGACTTTACAGGCTACAAACGCCCCAGCCTAGTACGTCGTGTCCAGATTCGGATGCAAAATGCCGACATTCAAACCTACGGTGACTACACCGATTATTTAGAAGTACATCCCGAAGAATTTTCCTACCTATTCAACACAATTTTAATCAACGTCACCTCATTTTTCCGCGATCGCGCGGTGTGGGAGTATTTAGAAAAAGAAGTAGTCCCCAAAATTGTAGCGCGCAAAATCTCTACAGAACGTATCCGCGTATGGTGTGCAGGGTGCGCTTCGGGGCAAGAACCCTACACCCTAGCAATGGTAATCGCCGAAGTTTTGGGGCTTGAGGAGTTCCACAAGCGAGTAAAAATTTATGCTACCAACGTAGACGAAATAGCCCTCTATCAAGCCCGCCATGCTACCTACAACGCCAAAGAAGTAGAAGGCATACCTATACCCTTGTTAGAGCGATACTTTAAGGACAGTAATGGCTCTTATACTTTTTGCCCAGATTTGCGCCGCTCGGTAATTTTTGGTCGTCATGACTTGCTTCGAGATCCGCCAATTTCGCGCATCGATCTATTATCTTGTCGCAATACATTAATGTATTTTCATGCCGAAACTCAAGCAAAAATCATCTCTCGGTTTCATTTTGCCCTCAATGAGGGCAGTTTTTTAGTATTAGGCAAAGCCGAGCTATTGCTCACTTCTAACAATTTTTTCGTGCCGTTAAGCTTGACACAGCGCATATTTATCAAAGCTGGTCTTGATCGTAGCCGGGAAGATTTTATGGTGAGCAATTATGACAATGCTCAAGACACCAATTTTATAGGTAACAACAGTCTTTTGCGCGATGCGGCTCTTGATATTGGTAACTACGCTCAAATAGTTGTCAATATTAATGGTTTATTGATTTTAGCCAACGAGCAAGCACGACTATTATTTAAACTTAATTCAAAAGATATTAACCGCCCTCTGCAAGACTTGGAAGTTTCTTACCGCCCGGTAGAATTGCGATCGCCTATCGACGAAGTTATTAGTACCCATCGTACTATTGTTCTTAGTAGCATTGGCTGGGCGATCGCTAATGACGACTTTAACCACTTTGATGTCCAAATTACTCCCCTTTACGACCTGCTCCAAAACTTGCTAGGAGTTAGTGTTGTCTTTATCGAAGTTAGCCGCTATAAAAAGCTGCAAGAGGAGGTTGAAAGCGCCAACCAAGAATTGGAGATGGCTTACGAGCAATTGCAGTCTACTAACGAAGAATTAGAAACAACTAATGAAGAATTGCAATCTGCTAATGAAGAATTAGAAACAACTAATGAAGAATTGCAATCTACCAATGAAGAACTAGAGACAATGAACGCAGAATTGCAATCTTCTAACGAAGAATTGCAGACAATCAATGCAGAGGTGCGTTTACGAAGTAAAGAACTCAATCAAGCTAATGGCTTTTTAGAGGCAATTTTTAATAGCTTGATGGGTGGAGTTGCAGTTTTAAATCGAGAATCAATAATTCAAATTTGGAACGAAAAAAGTGAAGACTTGTGGGGGTTGCGGAGTCAGGAAGTTTTGGGACAGCACTTTATGAATTTAGATATTGGTTTGCCCGTTGAGCAATTGCGCCAGCCAATTGGTGACTGTTTGAATGGAGATATCAGAACTGTAGAACTAAGCTTGAGTACCGTTAACCGTCGTGGTAGAACATTTCAGGCTAAAGTTACCTGTAGTTCTTTGGTGGGTAAATTGGATAAAATTCGCGGCGTAATTGTTTTGGTTGAAGAAATGGATACACCAGAATAGCAAAATGTTAAAGTTATCGCTTTTGAATCATTCGTAGGTAAGAAATAATATATAAACCCTGAAGTAGATTACAAAATAATTATATAACTTACTATTTAGATAAATACAGCTATAAAAAATCCTATCGAAATTAACCTTTTTCCCTG
>JACCVJ010000242.1 GCA_013698215.1 Tatlockia sp.
TCGCCTGTAGCTGAACGCAAAGATACTCCGGTAATCCGTGTCTTGCTATGCGAAAGTAGTCCTGTAACGCGATGTTCGTCTACAAAATGGATATTGGCGTAATTAGCTAACTGCTGCCTAATAGACCACTCCAATAAGGGACGCGAACAACTAACAGAATTCAAGTCGGAGGGAGAACTAGAAGTTGCATTCCATCCCCGACGACTAAAATGATTAAACTCTCGCGTCCAATCTATAGCTATTGCTCCCCCCGCGCTTAATTGTTCCTCAATATTTGGGAATAGTTCGCCCAAAATTCTGTATCCTTTAGTAAAAAGAATATGAGGTTGAACAGATTGCGGTACGCCGATTCGAGCCTTTGGCAAATCGGGCAATTTATCGGTTTCAATAATGGGCACTGAAGCAAAACAGTCTGCAAGTACACGAGCGCTCAATAATCCCGCAATGCTACCACCAATAACAATTGCCCGGTCATTGATGTTACTTGAAGTCAACTTTTTTTACCTCAGTTTTTACAGGTTGCACTTCCTTGATATTAATCAACTTACCTGCAAAAAAGACAGCCAAGCGATCGCCTGACTGTCTTCTCTATTAATTAAAGTAGCTACTAACGACTAGCGATCGCCAATCTATTATTAACCTCATCCCAATTAACTACATTCCACCACTGCTTAAGGTACTCCGCGCGGCGGTTTTGGTACTTGAGATAATAAGCGTGTTCCCACACGTCATTACCCATAATGGGGAAGTGTCCAGAAGACATGGGGTTGTCTTGGTTTGGCGAACTTGTAATCTCAATTTTGCCGTCGGTGGTACGAACTAGCCATACCCAACCGCTACCAAATTGCTTTGTTCCTGCGTCGTTAAACTTCTGTTTGAAGCTTTCAAAATCGCCGAAGTTTTCGCTAATGGCTTGAGCAATTGCTCCGGTTGGTTCTCCCCCGGCGTTTGGAGCCATAATTTGCCAAAACATTGTGTGGTTTACATGACCGCCGCCATTATTGCGGACTGGGCCTGTAATGTCTTGGGGCAAATTACTTAGATCCTTAATCAATTCTTCCGGGCTTTTTGATTGCAGTTCGGGATACTTTTCTAGGGCTGCATTCAGGTTATTTACGTAAGCCTGGTGGTGTAAGTCGTGATGCACTTGCATCGTCTGAGCGTCGATGTACGGATCTAAAGCGTCGTAATTGTAAGGTAAAGGCGAAAGTTCAAAGGCCATTGTCAAAAAATCCTCTAATTAGCTCTTGCCAAGCACAGAGCTATTTGCAAGCTTTAGCACTCATATTAAGCTGACTCTCCAATAAATTCACTAATAAACTGCTACTGAAATAAAAGTTAATAGTTTGTTTTTCGGGTTAAAGCTCCAAATCGCTGTTTCAATCGAAGTTTTAGTCTACTTATTGTCTTAAGTCAGTTTGCCAGAATTTCTAGCTGTAAATGGAACTAGACGAGCGCACTTTAGTTAACTTTAATGTTATGTGCTTGTTTAAATTAACATTTCATAATAGTAAGAAATAATTTTATCTATAACTTGACTAATACTCAAACCATCAGTACAAAGCTCTATAGCATCGGGGGCTTTTTGGAGGGGAGCAAGTTCGCGGGTACTATCAGCGCGATCGCGTTCTTGAATAGTTTGTTCTAATTGCTCTAAAGGAATCTCAACTTGCCCTTGGGTTTGAAAGTCTTGCTGGCGACGACGGGCCCTTTCACTTACAGAGGCGGTTAAAAATACTTTCAATTCAGCATTAGGGAAAACATGAGTACCAATATCCCGTCCTTCGGCGACTAAGCCACCTTTAAGCCCCCAAGATTGTTGCTGCTGTAGCAAAGCAATTCGTACCGCTTTTTGAGAAGCGATCGCGCTGACATTGGCTGTAACTTCCGCACTACGGATTACTTGGGTTACTTCTTCGTCATTAATCCACACTCGTAGATCGTTGGTACTGCTAGATAATTGGATAGAGCAATTACTAACTACTTGAGAAATCGCGCGATCGTCATCTACAGAAATTCCCGATTGCAAAACTAGCCAAGTCAACGCCCGGTACATTGCCCCCGTATCGAGATAAACTAAGCCCAACTCCGCCGCTACAAGCTTTGCTACGGTAGACTTTCCCGCCCCCGCCGGGCCATCAATGGCGACAATAGGCGATCGCACTTTTAACAATACATTGTCAATTAACCTTGCCGACCCCACACGAGAAGAAATCGCCAGTAATCCTCGATCTTCAATTTTTTCTAAGGGCATTAATGTATCTGGTTCTACTAATTCAACATATTCAACAGCCACAGCTTCAACTGTTGCCAATTCTTTATTTACAATAGCCTCCAACACTTGGCGATCGCGTTCTCCAGCTTTAAAAGCCAGCTTTGCTTGCTGCAAACTACGATTCAAAACGGCTGCTTGCTCTATTTGCTCTGGGGTCAAATATTGATTGCGGGAACTTTTAGCAAGCCCTGATGTTTCTCTAACTGTAGGACAAGTAACAATTTCCACCGGAAAACTCAAATCTTTAACTAACCGCCGAATAATAGCAACTTGTTGAGCATCTTTTTGCCCAAAATAAGCTTTATTTGGTTGAACTATATTTAATAACTGAGTAACAATCGTTGCTACTCCTCGAAAATGCCCCGGTCTGCTTTTGCCACACAAAACCGAGGTCATACTACTAGGTGGTACAACTTGAGTACGAGAGGATAATTGCTCGTCTACCCCCAACTCCTGAGCCTCTGGGGCAAAAATAGCATCTACTCCAGATTGCTGACACAGCAAGCGATCGCGTTCGGGCGATCGCGGGTAGCTCTGATAATCTTCTGTAGGAGCAAATTGCAGAGGATTAACAAAAATACTCACAATTACTAAATCGTTTTCCCGTTTAGCTCGTTCAATTAAGCTCAAATGACCCCAATGCAAAGCCCCCATCGTTGGAACCAGACCAATGGAAACTGAGGGATTATCTGTCTCATCAGGCGATCGCATGGGAGATTTATTTCTTTTTTGGTACAGCTTCAAGTAGCAACGCAAAGCTGCAACCGTTGTAAACAGGCGCACCTAAATTTCCTCAGAATTTTTGCTCACCTGTTAGTTTATCGCCAATTTTGGGCAGGCATAAAGAAAAGTTGCGATCGCTTTCTTCGTAGGTATTATCTACCTAGTACCTCAAGCTGTACTGCGGCTACACCACTTTGCATAACTCCTACTATCTGAGCCGCCGCCGCCGAGAGATCGATAATTCGTCCCCGGACATGAGGGCCTCGGTCAGTAATTCGCACAACTACCGAGCGACCAGTCCGCACATTAGTTACTTTTACCTTTGTCCCAAAGGGTAAACTACGATGAGCGGCAGTTAAGCCATTTTGGTTGTATCTCTCACCGTTGGCACTGCGACGACCGTTAAACCCTGGCCCATACCAAGAAGCCATGCCACGAGAACCAACTTTAACAGCTTGAGCAACAACTTGCTGGGCTTGCTTGACGAAAAGAGGTTTTGGCGCTTCTGGTAATCCCGCAATGACCTTTAAAGGCGGTGCATTGCCTAAAAGTCGGCGCAGACGATTGGTTACTTGCAAAGCGTCTAGAGCGGGATCTTTGGTGGTGTCTGGGAGTAAGTTTTCGGTGTTGATTTCTACCAATTCTTCACCGTTAACTGTGATGCCGTAGCGATCGCTACTTTTCCAACTTACGGCAATTTCTTGAGCATCCAAACTTGCTAAATTGATTTGATTGAGCTTGGCCGCAACCCTAGTTGCTCTCCAAACGGGGGTATTGCTAGATTGTAAATTATTTTCTTTGTTGACAACCTTAGTTTCGGTGGTGGCAACTTTAACTTTAGTTTGATTATTGATGGATTCTGTTTTGCTAGTAACTCGGTTTTTGGCACTCAAAAACGTTAAAACCGGAATATTTTGAATGTAGATTGTCGCAGCTTGACGATTTGAACCAACTTCTTGATGGGGATAAATTCTAGCAATTACTTGACCATCGGCTCGATTTTTTACTGGGGACTTGTACTCACCCACTTTAACCACAGGCAAATTTTTTGCCCTAGGGCTAGAAGTAAGTGCTGGTTGACTGTCTCTTGTCGATTCAACTTCTCGAACAATCTCAGCCTGACTGGCTAAAGGAATTGCCAAGGTAGTTGTTAGCAGGGCGGCAGCAGTCCACAAAATTTTTTTATTCATGTATCCGTTATGTTGACAGTTTGCAATTTGCAGTTAAATCCGTATTGGAGTTGTTGCCAAAGGCGATTTTTTTATACTCCAAACTTGGACTCGTTATGTCTTTATTTTTTAATTAACAACTGCAACAGACTAACACGAAGGTTTTAAGTTGGGGATCAGTGATATAACGCAAAAGATATAAATTTAATCTATACTTTTGACGGAGGACAGTGGAGTAAAGGCAGACTATACCAATGTTTGCAGGTTTTTATACTTGTTGGCTTTATGAGAAAGTATTTATAAAACTTTACAAAGATTGTTACAATTTTTTTCTTGGTTTCCGAAGCAGGTTGAAAGGCTTATAGCTTGTAAAATACATCGTGGACGTGCGATCGCAACAGAGGCAGTTTCGTTTTTATGGATTATCGAGAGGCAGGGGTAGATGTCGAAGCGGGGAGAGCGTTTGTAGAGCGAATCCGAAATTTAGTTCACAGCACCCACAGACCAGAAGTTATTGGGGGATTGGGTGGGTTTAGCGGCTGTTTTCAGTTACCTGGAGGCTTTAAGGAGCCAGTTTTAGTTTCGGGAACTGATGGGGTGGGGACAAAATTAAAACTAGCTCAAATTCTTAACTGTCATCATACCGTAGGCATAGATTTAGTGGCAATGTGTGTAAATGACGTACTCACAAGCGGAGCAGAGCCGTTATTTTTCTTAGATTATTTAGCCACCGGGAAGCTACAAAGCGAACAATTAACAGAAGTAATTACAGGGATAACTACTGGGTGTAAACTAGCTGGCTGCGCTTTACTCGGCGGAGAGACGGCGGAAATGCCTGGATTTTATCAGCCGGGGGAGTACGATTTGGCAGGTTTTTGCGTGGGAATTGTAGAAAAAAGCCGGATGCTGGATAGATCCCAAGTAAAAATTGGTGATCAGGCGATCGCTTTAGCTAGTAATGGATTGCATAGTAATGGTTTTAGCTTAGTCCGTAAGATTGTAGATGAGAGTAAATATAGTTGGGGCGATCGCGTTGAGGAAGTAGGGAGCAGCTTCTTAGGGGAAGGATTGCTCACCCCGACCAAAATCTACGTTAAACCTGTACTTACAGCCCTTGCTAACGGTCTAGAAATTCACGGTATGGCTCATATTACCGGGGGAGGGTTGCCAGAAAACTTACCTCGCTGTTTAGGTGAAAATCAATCTATCCAGGTAAATGTTAATAGTTGGGTAATTCCACCAATTTTTAATTGGTTAGCAGAAGTTGGCTCCGTAGATAAAGCAGCAATGTTTAATACTTTTAATATGGGAATTGGTTTTGTATTATTAGTACCACCAAACCAAGCTAGGCAAGCAATAGAGTGGTTTAACTCCCAAGAAATTGCCACCTATGCGATCGGTGAAGTAATCGCTGGGACAGGTAAATTAGAGGGGATAGCAGACATCAGGTAAAATCCCCCATTCAATTTAATATTTTTAAGGTAAGTCTCTTATTTAGAAAAGACTTACCTGTTGTAAGTATACGCAAAAGCAATTACTACATCAGTTTTTGCACTTACTAGACAAAATTACGACTTCCCGAATTTCGGCGACGAATACCAATTACCGAAGGACGTGGTGCGCCCAAAGCATTGCCTCTGATATTACTAGGCCAGTTACTACCGCGTGGGAGAGTTCGATTTTGAGTAAACAAAGTACCATCCAAATTCAACATCTCAATATCGCGATTGAGAGTAACTTGAGGGCTGTAGGGGCAATCTTCCCCTGGATGCTGGATGGAAATAATCAGCGTATCTGACACAAAAGTAGGGCCAGTCATTTCACAGCGTGGCGGCCCATAGGCAAAAGGTACGACTTCTCCGGCTTTTGCGCCACTGGTGGGAATATAAAATAGCCAGTTATTGCCAAACACCCCGACTAAGCTAGAAGTATCGACATTTTTATCAGAAGCAGCCGCACTCGTTGAGCTTGCACCTACTACAGTATGTTCAATCAGCTTAGGAGTTGCCGCCGCACCCACATCAAAGCCATTGTGAGAGCTAGTAGACATATCTGTTACACCCCAGACATTTTCCTTGTTGTCAAATACCAAGTTATCTACATTCGCAAAACCAGAGCCAATTTCCGCCCCTGCTTCTCCACCTTTGGCAAATC
>JACCVJ010000243.1 GCA_013698215.1 Tatlockia sp.
TATATTTTATAAAAAAAGTAACAAAAAACAAAAACAAATAAACCCCGGAAGCCGCAAAGAAAGAGAGCTAAACAATCGCCCTAAAACTCAATAAGACCTAGTTATCTGAAGCCCAAGCTAGTTTAAACAGCCGCTTCTGGGCTATTTGCTGGACAATAGATAATTTTGACTAGATGCAGCTACTTGGAGGATAAGATCGGTAGGAACTTGACTACTTATGTTAAAAATAATAAATTTTGCCTAAATAGCTGTATTTCTAAGAAACATAACCTTCAACTTCTGCTATTTCCTGTAGAGACTGCCAACCAGATTGCCATTGAGAAGTATTTTTAAGCAATTTAGCATTGACCCAAAAACGCACAAGAGGATCGCAAGCTGCTACCATTTCGGCAAAAACCCATTTGCCTTGATTTTTGCGGTTGACAACTTGAAAGTGTCGCCAGCCATCTATTTTTTGCTGTGCTGTCCATTTTGAGCCAACTAAATAAGGAAATTTTTGTTTTTTTTGCATAATTAATTTGTATCTATCTAAGGTTTTTAGCCAGGTAGCGGCGGTAAGGTCTTTGCTAGGATTGATGTTACAACTAATTAGCTATTTCTTTCCCGTCAGGGCATCTAGATTCTAAGCACCATATTGAATGCGGTAAATCCGACCGTTGGCTTCTTCCGTAACCAATAAACTACCATCTGGTAACACCAATAAACCCACTGGTCGCCCCCAAGTAGTAGGCTGCGAAGGATTGAGCAAAAATCCGGTTAAAAAGTCTTCATAGTAGCCTTGAGGTCGCCCGTTATTAAAGGGAACAAACACAACTTTGTAACCTGTAGCGCGATCGCGGTTCCAAGAGCCGCGAAAGGCTGCAAAGGCTCCATTGCGGTATTTTTGCGGAAAAGTTTGGCGATCGTAAAATTGCATCCCTAAAGCGGCAGAATGAGCCTGAAATAGCACGTCTGGGGTCTTGGTACTACGAGCTAAATCGGGGCGCTTGCTCAAGCCATTAACTACTTGCCGAGGATCGAGATTATTAGGCGCAAGGTAAGCATAGGGCCAGCCGTAAAACTGCCCCTGTTGCAGGCGTGTAAAGTAATCAGGGACTAGATCATCGCCCAGGGCATCCCGTTCGTTGACGGTGACGTACAGTTCCCCGGTTTGGGGGTGAAAGTCTAAACCGATGGGATTGCGTAAGCCCGAAGCAAAGGTTTGACGATTTGAACCGTCTAAGTTCATTACCTGTACAGAAGCGCGGGGTAAAGGTTCCTCCTGGGCATTCGACTCAGAACCAATAGAGACATACAATTTTTTGCCGCTGGGATCGGCTACTACATTGCGCGTCCAGTGTTGGTTGTAGCCGCCACCGGGAAGATTAGTAATTTTTTGCCCATTACCGCTAATTTGTTGTTGTCCTTGCTTGTAGGGAAAGCGCAATACAGCGTCAGTATTGCCCAAAAAGAAAGAATTAGCCGCGAAAGTCATTCCAAAGGGTATGTTTACACCGTTTTGAGCCGTAGCAAAGGTTTGATTGATATCGGCGACCCCATCGCCATTAGTATCGCTTAGTAACCGAATGCGGTTTTGCCTAGTTTCTGTGACTAAAACTTCGCCACTAGGCGTTAAAGCCAGCCATCGGGGGCGATCGAGGTTTTCGGCAAATACACTAACTGTGAAGCCTTGGGGAACTTGCAGAGTTGGATTTTGCGGGATGGGTATGACCTGTGCAGAGTTGGAGGCGCTGTCGCTGGCAAAGGGTTTAGGTAAACTAGCGACATTTAGGCGGATAGGTGTGGGGGATAGAGTTTGAGTTTTTATTACCTTTTTAGATTGATTGGGACTTGCAGCTATGGGGGTTGAAGTGTTAAGTGCAGGTTCTTTAAGAGTCGCGCCTGTAGAATTACAAGCGGCGGTGGTGGGGATGAGTAACAGCAGTACCAATAGGCGGAGATTCATGTTGGTAAGTTAAATTGACCTATCTCTAGGTTAGTAAATAGCTGTAGGAAGTTACAAAGGCGATCGCACGTCACCGGGCGTAAGGAAGGCAAAATGTCGGGTATGCGACCTTGGTACATGATAATGCAGCAAAGGCTACGGGTTGCGGTACGGGTGCGATCGCTCAATTATTGCTGACGGAACAACTTAAAAGGCTTGGTGTGTGGGCGGTAGAGCAAGCCTTACCAACAAATTTATTTGAGCAAACTTTAGCCAGTCGTGGCTTAACTATTCATCAAGAATGGTTGCAATAAAGCTGTGAATATATCCTGCGGCAGAAGGCACGGGTTGAGCCGTAAAAGTAGGATGCGTCTGTTACTGGTAGATAGGGATCGTTTTATGCAAAGCTTATTAAAAGCACTAGCTCAAAAAGCTGTCGTTTTGGGTTTGATGTTATTAATTGTTTTTTCAAGTTTAAATATATTTGTGGCTCCTAGCTACGCCATAACTGCGTCTAGAGACAAACTGACAAGTCAAGATAAAATTGACCGTGCTTATCAATATAGCGAAGGTGCAGGAATTTTAGAAGAAGAAAAGCAAGCATCTTCGAGTGCAAAGCAAATTTTTAAACCCGAAGATAAAGCTAATATCAAAAGTGTCAAGGCTTCCCAAGCTACTGATTCGGAAAAGAGTTTAGTAGAGCAAGGCAAAGACTTACTAGAAAAGGTAACAAGCAAGTAAAAACAATTTACTTTGGCAAGAGACGTTTGGCTAAACGTCTCTACCAGCGTCAAGACTTGCGTATTAAAGTATAAACCTACCAACTATAAATCAACTTCTTGTAGTCAGGGCGAGATGCCTGTACTAATTAGTGTATGGAGTAGGAATATTTAATATGAAGCCAAAGATTATTGTACTTGATGACGATCCTACAGGTTCGCAGACAGTCCACAGTTGCTTGCTACTAACGGTTTGGGATATTGATACTCTGCGTTTGGGTTTAACTGACGAGTCGCCAATATTCTTTATTTTAACCAATACTCGCAGTCTTCCCCCAGAGCAAGCCGCCCAAGTAACTAGAGAAGTTTGCCAAAATTTAAAAAGTGCGATCGCATCACTAAATATCCAAGACTATTTAATTGTCAGTCGCTCAGATTCTACTTTGCGCGGACATTACCCGATTGAAACCAACGTTATTGCTGAAGAATTAGGAGGAGTGGACGCTCATTTCCTTGTTCCAGCTTTCTTTGAAGGCGGACGAATTACTCTTGATAGCGTCCACTATTTAATTGTTGATAACGTACCTATACCCGTCCATGAAACAGAGTTTGCCCGTGATTCGGTATTTAGTTACAGTTATAGTTATTTACCCGATTACGTCGCCGAAAAAACTCAAGGGCGGATTCCAGCTAATACAGTAGAACGGTTTTTACTTGCAGATATTCGTACAGGTTTTGATATTACAGGCAAGATATCCACTTTAGATCGATTGCTGAAACTTACAGATAATAAGTGTGTTGTTGTAGATGGTGAAATTCAAGCGGATTTAAATAGCTTTGCTAAAGAAGTCCTCGCCGCCGCAAGTCGTGGTAAGCGGTTTTTGTTTCGCAGCGCTGCTAGTATTTTAACGGCTTTAGCTGATTTGCCACCCCAAAGCGTACCCGCCGAGGAGATGTCGCAGTACGTGCGAAATGGTACAGGGGCGTTTATAGTGGGTTCTCACGTCAAAAAAACTACCGAACAGTTACAGGTATTACTTAAAGAAACTGGTATAGTCGGCATTGAAATAGATGTTGCTCAATTGCTCGATAATTCAGAAGCGCGATCGCATTCCTTGCTTACTCAAACTTTAAAACAAATCCAAACCGCACACGCGGAAAATAAAACTCCGGTAGTTTATACCAGTCGTCAAGAGTTAGCCTTTGCTGACGTACAGGCGCGGTTGCAGTTTGGCGCTGATGTTTCTACTTTGCTTATGGATATTGTGCGCGGTTTGCCTACCGATATTGGCTTTTTGGTTAGTAAAGGCGGTATTACTTCTAATGATGTCTTGAGTACGGGTTTAGCTCTAACTTCAGCGCGGCTATTAGGTCAAATTTTAGCTGGCTGCTCAATGGTAGTTACTCCTGATAATCATCCGCAGTTTCCCAATTTACCTGTAGTATTATTTCCGGGAAACGTCGGCGATACTGAGGCTTTGGTGACAATTTACCATCGGTTAATGGGTAAAAAATAGCAGCTAAGAGACGTTGCATTGCAACGTCTCTACACCTATATGATTACTTCTGCGGCGATTGGGCTACAGAATTATTAGCTAGAATTGCGATCGCTCTTGTATATTGAGGATCGTTTTTAGTTCCTATTAAAGTAGGATTAGTGCCTAAAGTTTGGGCTTGAGCTTCAGTAAGGTCAATTTTGATATTTGGGGTAATTCCTTTATGGTTGATATCTGTACCTTTAGGAGTATAGTAGTGAGCGATCGTTACAGCCATGCCCGAACCATCAGAAAGCGAATGTACCGACTGCACTAACGCCTTACCAAAAGTTTGGCTACCGACAATTATGGCGCGATTGTTGTCTTGCAACGCTCCCGATAAAATCTCACTAGCACTTGCTGAATTGCCATCTACTAACACTGCTAGAGGCAACTTAGTTATAGCCGTGCCATTTGCTGCTGGTTGTTCGCTACCACCATCACGATCTACAGTACGGACAATTGCCCCGCTATCTAGCCACATCCGCGCAATTTCGATACTTGAATTGAGTAAGCCGCCAGGATTGCCACGTAAATCTAAAACGTAAGCATCAACTTGCT
>JACCVJ010000282.1 GCA_013698215.1 Tatlockia sp.
AAGTCGCTAACTAAATATCGGTCGCCACTGAAAACTAGAGCCGTAAATTCGCCACAAGCAGGGAAGAATTACAGGTTTAAGCTCCATCAAATTACAAATTTAACCACACTTAAAAAGGCAGAAGCAATACATGCTACACCGCAAGATTTATCAACTGTGTTGCGATGGGCGTGAAGTATCTATTTTCTTAAGAGATCAGCAACGCTGGATTGAATGCGCCCGGATTATTGATATAGAAGGGGATTTAGTAACTTTACGTTATGAAATTGACGATGAAGATGAAGTTTGCTCCTGGGAGGAAATGGTGCGCTTAGAAAGTATTGGTGCTGTATCCCAAAAACTATCATCCGTGCTTAGAGGTAATTTCGATCCTCTTGTTTCTGATGATTGCCCAGAGGCAGAGCGAATTCCTAACCATCACAACGATTCAAATCCTGAATAAGGTAAACTTATTTAGTTAAAAAGGTTCGGGAAATTGCTTTTTCCTGAACCTTTTTGCTTTAACTAAAAGATTATTCTCCTTCGCTGTCGCTGGGATTGTCAGCATTAAGGCGCTCAAAAACTGGGCAATAGCCTTCGGGGGTGACTTTAAAGCCAAATAGCGGCGAAGCTTGGTTCCAACAACGTTGGCTGCGGTGGAATTTACAAGTACCGCAACAGTTTAAGTTAGTCCAAGCAAGAGAATCGCGATCGCCAGTATTAAGTAATTCGCGGGAAGATAAACCCCGCAATACCAGTTCTTCTCCTTGCCAACGAGCAGACACAAGCCCTGTATCGGCAAAATTTCGCCACCGCGGGTCGGTGGTAACCGCCTCAGGAAGGGTAATTGCGACTACACTATCCAATTCATTAAGCTCGCCTTCATAGCTGGTTTCTGGCGGTG
This sequence comes from Tatlockia sp., assembly GCA_013698215.1. Taxonomy (GTDB): domain Bacteria; phylum Cyanobacteriota; class Cyanobacteriia; order Cyanobacteriales; family Chroococcidiopsidaceae; genus Aliterella. The sequence goes on from JACCVJ010000282.1 coordinate 884, forward strand.
CTGGGGGCTGCAAAAACATTTCGCCAATTCTTAGTTCTACCAAAGTACCCGCCGATGGGGTATGTAAGTGATAGCGATTTTGCAATTCCTCTAAGCTAGTTAAGTCCGCTAAGTAAGTAGGAGAGCCGTGAATAAAAATTACATCTTGGGGGCGTAAGTTGTGAATTAGTTGGGTAATCCCTGGCCCATCACTATGTTGGGCAAGTAAGTAGGTTTCAATATTGGTAGTAGAGTGATTGATTCTCGAATGACCAGGTTTTTCGGGCAAAAAGATTAACCAACCAGTATCGGGCTGACAATATTGGCTCCAATCTTTGGTGTTATCGGTCAAAACTATACAAGGCTTTTCCTTAGTCGGGCGTTGATTGGGCTGCAAACGCCGCATCCGGGGACGGACTCGTTCATCCCAAAATAAAGGTTGATGACGGGCAAAGTTCTGTACAGAAGCTGGGAGATAGGGCAGCAGTTGTAAATAGGCATCGCACCCAGTAGCTACACTTCCATCGACCCAGATATCTAAATCGCGCCCAGTAAAATTGTGGTGGCTGCGGAGCAACATTAAAATTTCTTGTCCTAAGCCTAGAGTAGGTGTAGGTAGTAAGACAGAATAGTTTGAGGCGATCGCCCGCTCAATGCGTTCTGCTAAAGTATTTTCTTGAGTGCGGCGGTGAGGATGGCGCGAAGTGCCGTAACTGCCTTCAATAATTAGCACGTCTGGCTCTAAACCGCGTAATTCTTCTAGATGCAAACCATCCACTAGGCGGGAATTTGATAAGAAAAAATCCCCCGTATACAGCAGCTTGTAAGAACGCTGGGCGCTAGTGTAGGTAAGCAAAATCGCCGCCGCTCCGGGTAAGTGTCCGGCGGGGAATAATTGCACAACTAAGCCATTGTGGAACTCAATGGGCGATCGCCAAGGCAAAGCATGACAAAATTGTTGAGCCTCCACTTCTTGCCAATTGAGCGGTAATAACTGAGTTGTAACTTCGCTGGCGTAGATGGGTAAAGTCGGAAAAGCTTGATGCAGGTCTAATAAGCCTTTAGCGTGGTCTGAGTGAGCATGACTGCATAAAACTAAGTCTATGGGGTGTTCTAAACTTTGAAGCGGCGAAATATCTTCAATTCCGCAGTCTAACAAAATCCGGTATGGCCCCATTTTTACTAATAAACATACCCCTTCGCCCTGATGATGAACGCCATAAGGCAAGCATTCTAGTTCAGAACCCACTCCTCCAATATTAGAGCTAGAGGAGGATGTATTATTACTCCCCATTGCTAACAACTAATAATTTTGCCGATATTGCGCGTCTGAACTTCTTAAAATGCGCCCAAATTGAGGTTTTTTGCATTGCCACACCCGCCCCAGAGAAAATAATAATTATTGCTCTAGCAGATCCTTTTCTTCTCCAAGCTGGCACGAGTGAGGGGTGAAAAACATTAAATTTTATGTAGCTTGGATTTTAGTGAGCCGAACCATTGCCATGATAGTTTTTTGAGTCATAAAACCCATTTTTAGTCCCAAAAAATAGGCAAGAAATTGTAAATACTACCGTTAAACCTACTAATATCAGCTTGACATCCATTTTTGCTTGTCTCCGTAATAACTGTACTGCTTGCTTTGTAATTATTACAATTGAGCTAGACCGTGCAATGTTACTTTAGCTAATTTGCTTTGCTTAATTCAACAGTATTTAATCAAATTGTACCAAACTTTTTGGCGCGTCCAGCGACGGAAGTTGCACCCTTACTTTTAGGCTGCGTTTTGGTACGTCAATTACCGAATGGGCAAATTATCCGGGGCATAATAGTCGAAACGGAAGCTTACGCGGTGGGAGATCCAGCTTTTCATGCTTACAAAAGTCGTACAAGTCGCAATGGCGTTGTTTTTGGCGCGCCGGGAATCAGCTATATTTATTTAATTTATGGGATTTATCATTGCTTTAATGTGGTTACAGACCTTGATGGAGTGCCAAGTGCGGTACTAATTCGGGCTTTGCAGTTGGAAAACGTACCAGAAGGGGAAAACTTACAAAAGTTTGCCGCCGGGCCAGGTAAACTGTGTCGAGCAATGCAAATCGATCGCAGTTTAAATGCTTGTCCGTTACAGCCAGGTTCGGCGCTATGGTTAGAGCATCGCAGCGAGGAATTTATAAACAAATTGGCAACAGGAGAGATTGGTTTTGTCCAAACTACTCGCATAGGGCTTTCTAAAGGTGTAGAGTTACCCTGGCGGTGGTATATCAAAAATTGTCCGGCGGTTTCAAAGTGGTAAGAGCGCGGAAGATTTTTGCCCAACATTGGCTAAAAAACGAGAAGGTGCTGCAAAAAATAATTAAAGCAGCAGAAATTACAAAGAGCGATCGCATTTTAGAAATTGGGCCAGGTACAGGGGTATTGACTCGCCAATTGTTACCCCTAGCTGAATCGGTAGTTGCCGTAGAAATTGACCGCGATTTGTGCGCTCTATTGGCAAAGCAACTAGGTAAAGTTAGCAACTTTTTACTGCTGCAAGGAGATATTCTCAGCCTACAATTGCCAGATTATGCCGCCTGCGCCAATCTTAATAAAGTAGTAGCAAATATTCCTTACAATATTACAGGGCCAATTTTAGAAAAGTTGCTGGGGAAAATTTCCATTCCATCGGCGCAAAACTTTGAATCGATTGTACTATTAGTGCAAAAAGAAGTCGCCGAGCGATTGTACGCCAAACCCGGTAACAGAGCTTTTGGAGCGCTATCGGTGCGAGTTCAGTATTTGGCAGAATGTGAATTAGTTTGTCCTGTCCCCGCGCAATGCTTTTCGCCACCGCCAAAAGTAGATTCGGCTGTGGTGCGGCTGCGTCCTCGGCAAATACTACCCCCAGCAACTAATCCGCAAAAGTTGGAGACTTTGGTAAAGCTAGGTTTTGCCACCAAGCGCAAAATGTTGAGAAATAATCTGATTTCTGTAGTAGAGCGAGAGGAACTTACTCAATTGCTAGAACAATTAGAAATTAACCCCCAAGCCCGCGCGGAGGATTTGAGTGTAGCTCAATGGGTGACTTTGAGCGATCGCCTAGAACTTTAAGATAAAAATGCAATAGTTGCAGCAGATTCTGTTAAGTTAGCCTGAGTATTATTTAGTAACTATTAATTTTTGCTGGTGTAGCTATGTCTCTATGCGAATTTAGACCCGGATTGGAAGGCATACCCGCCGCCGAATCTAGTATTAGCTGTGTCGATGGACAACAGGGAATACTTGAATATCGGGGCATCCGTATTGAAGAATTAGCCGAAAAAAGTACATTTTTAGAAACGTCTTACTTATTAATTTGGGGTAAACTACCAACCAAACAAGAACTTGCCGAGTTTGAGCATGAAGTTCGTTACCATCGCCGGATCAAGTATCGGATCCGAGACATGATGAAATGTTTTCCCGAAAGCGGACACCCAATGGATGCGTTGCAAGCCTCCGCCGCCGCTTTGGGCTTATTCTACTCGCGCCGCGACCTCGATAACCCTGTTTATATCCGCGATGCGGTGGTGCGCCTTTTAGCCACAATTCCCACGATGGTAGCTGCCTTTCAACTCATGCGTAAAGGTAACGATCCGGTGCGCCCACGCGATGACCTAGATTACTCCGCCAACTTTCTCTATATGCTTAGTGAAAAAGAACCCGACCCCTTATCGGCGCGGATTTTAGATATTTGCCTCACCTTGCACGCCGAGCATACAATGAATGCCTCGACTTTCAGCGCCAGAGTTACAGCTTCAACTTTGACCGATCCTTACGCGGTGGTTGCTTCCGCCGTTGGTACGTTGGGCGGCCCTTTACATGGCGGCGCAAATGAGGAAGTAATCGGGATGTTAGAAGAAATTGGCTCGATAGAAAACGTCCGCCCTTACATAGAAGACCGATTGCAACGCAAAGCAAAAATTATGGGCTTTGGTCATCGCGTTTATAAAGTCAAAGACCCCAGAGCAACGATTTTGCAAAACCTAGCAGAGCAACTGTTTGAGAAGTTTGGACATGATAAATACTACGATCTTGCTTTAGAGATGGAACAAGTAGTTGCCGAAAAACTCGGTCATAAAGGGATTTACCCAAATGTTGACTTTTACTCTGGTTTGGTGTACCGAAAGTTAGGGATTCCAACAGATTTATTTACACCAGTATTTGCGATCGCTCGTGTAGCCGGATGGTTGGCTCACTGGAAAGAACAACTAGCAGAAAACCGAATTTTTCGCCCCAGCCAAGTTTATAGTGGGTTGCACAAAGAACTTTATGTGCCGATTGAGCAGCGATAAACAGTGCAATTAACTTCTCTAGGCAAGGATATACTAGGCAGTGGAATGTGTAAAAAATCTTTACTCTCGTTTTTGTTAGTTTAGACAACCGAACACAAAGTAAATTTACAAGCTTTAGCCGTCAAGCCCTAGGAGCTTTGTAAATAACTAACTGAACCTTTGATGGGAAGAGCGTAAACATGAATTCAGGCATAGACCTTCAAGGAACCTTTATTGAATCTTTAATCCAGCTAGGCTTACCTGCGGGTACAGCTAAAGCTATTTGGATGCCACTACCAATGATATTAATGATTATTGGTGCAACCGTAGGAGTATTGGTTACTACCTGGCTAGAGCGAAAAATCTCCGCCGCCGCCCAGCAACGAATCGGCCCAGATTTTATGGGCCCTTTTGGGTTACTTGCTCCGGTGGCTGATGGGCTAAAGCTAGTTTTTAAAGAAGATGTAGTACCAGCAAAAGCCGATTCTCTGTTATTTACTTTAGGGCCAATTATTGTTGTAATTCCTGTATTTGTGTCTTTCTTGGTAGTACCTTTTGGGCAGAATCTTGTAATTACCGATGTAGGTACAGGGGTATTTTTATGGATTGCTTTATCTAGCATTCAGCCGATTGGCTTACTAATGGCAGGTTACTCCTCTAATAATAAATACTCCCTACTCGGAGGGTTAAGAGCCGCCGCCCAGTCGATTAGTTACGAAATACCCCTATCATTGGCGGTACTTGCGATCGTGATGATGTCTAATAGCCTTAGTACCATTGACATTGTTAATCAACAGTCAGGTTACGGAATTTTGGGCTGGAATGTATGGCGACAGCCTATCGGTTTTATTATCTTTTGGATCTCCGTACTTGCCGAATGCGAACGGATGCCCTTTGACTTGCCCGAAGCTGAGGAGGAGTTAGTAGCAGGCTATCAAACCGAATACGCGGGTATGAAGTTCGGGCTTTTTTACTTAGGCTCTTATGTAAACTTGGTGCTTTCTTCTTTGCTAGTAGCAGTTTTATATTTGGGTGGTTGGGATTTTCCCATTCCCATTGAATTATTAGCTAACTTGTTTGGAGTCAGTGAGACAAGTTCTTGGTTACAACTAATTGATGCTTCTTTGGGCATCACTATGACGGTACTAAAAGCTTACTTTTTGATCTTTGTAGCGATTTTGCTGCGTTGGACTGTACCGAGAGTCCGCATCGATCAATTGTTAGATTTAGGATGGAAGTTTTTACTCCCTGTAGGTTTAGCTAACTTACTCCTAACCGCCGCCTTGAAAT
>JACCVJ010000290.1 GCA_013698215.1 Tatlockia sp.
ACGATTGCAACGGTCGAGGGATGTGTTCTACTTGCCACGTTTTCATCAAAAGCGGGATGGAGAGCCTTTCACCAATGAATCGCCGCGAACAAAGGACTTTGGAAGTAATTGCTACAACAACCACTAATTCCCGCCTTGCGTGTCAAGCGAGAGTTATGGGTGAAGGAGTAGTTGTGGAGTTACCTGCGGGAACGTATGTAACCGCAATTTCTGATATTGAGTCTTTAATTGGTACTCGCGCCGATCAAAATATCCTGCATCCTATTACTAGCAAAGTTTTAGTAGAAGCTGGAAAGTTAATTACTCGGTCAATGATTAGTCAGCTTAAAGACACGCGCACTCAAGTTAGCGATTATCTTGCTCGTACCACTGACACATAAATAAACCTATTTTTACCAAACAAATGTTAAAACAACTAGCCCAATTGAGCAACCAAACCGAAGGACGTTATGCTTCTAGTACCGAACTTCAATTTATCAAAGACTATATTGAGTCTGTAGATGCGCGCATCAGTGCTTACGAGAAAATTCAAATCGCCGAAGCCGAAATTGTCAGCAAAGTAGCAGAGATTAGAAATGCGGCGGAACCGGAGTTGTTTGCCAAAGTTTCCCAAGTTGACGGTACTTCTGCATGCAGACGCGATTTTACTAATATTTTACGCCACTCCGCCGCCGCCTTATTATTTGATGACCGCGATCGGATGCCGGAAAACTTTTTACTTTGGTACAAAATCATTGTGCGGACTTTTAACTACGATCGCGCCGCAGGCGTAACTTATAAAGTTGTGCAAGAAGTCGCTCAAGAATACCTTACCCCCCAAGAATCTACTTTATTCAATCCAATTTTACAACTCAACCAAGTTGTTCTCGGTTAAAAACCGCGATCGTTAATTAGCAATTTATCGGAGATATTTTGACGTTTTGCAATCAAGTTTAAATTCATCAAAAGCTCACAGTTGGTTAGATATTGTTGAAACCGTTTCTGTAATAGGTTCTATTGGTAGTTCTATTGCCTCTATTTTTATCAATCAAGCGGCTCTTGCTTCAATTCCTTTATCAATTACAGTCATGCTCAATCTGGTAAACCGCCGATTGCAGCTAGAAGCGATTACTAAAAATAATCAAAGCGTGGTTTCTCAAATCATGCCTACAGTGGAGTCAAATAACCAGCAAATCACCCAATTGCAGCAGTTTACTTTTGACTACCCACAAGTTAAAAGCAATGTTGCGGAACATTCCCAGAGCCTTCAGAGCAACCAAACTGCTATGCTTCAAGATCAAAGCGCAACCCAAGAGAAACTCCATGCTATTAACGAACAGTTAACCCAGTCTAGCCAAAACTTTAACCAACTCAAGAGCGATACCCAAGACTACGCTCAAAGGTTGCAAACAAGTCAATTAGAAGTTGCCGAACTCCTGCAAGGTAAAGCTGAAGTTGAAACCATTATTGAGTCTTTAACTGCACAGTTAGTAGAAATTCAAGAGATTATTCCTAGCTTAGTTGAAGGCAACAGCAACTTAATGGATTATGCCAAACTCCAAATTTTGTATGAGGAGCAAATGGAAATTGTTAGAAAAGTAGGTTACTTGCGCGAAATTGATAGTTCTACTCAAGCAATTCGGATTGCTCCCCACGATGCTGATGCTCACTACAAACGCGGTCTTAGCTTCCAAGCTTTAGGAGATAATCAAGGCAGTATTGGCGACTTTACTGAAGCGATTAAACTTAATTCTAGCCATGCTTCCGCTTATTATAGTCGCGGTTTAGCTTCTATCGAGCTAGGTAATAAAAAAAGCGCCGTTCAAGATTTACGGGAAGCAGCCAAATTATTTTTTGAGGCTGGCGATATTACCAGCTACCAACTAGCAAAAGACTCTAGTAACCAAATTCACGAGCGAACATCAGTTAGCGCTGAAACTGGCGAACAAGTGGCTGTCGGAAGTTTGTTTGCCTAGGTTGATTGTTGCTGAGGCGTAGTTTTATCTAGCTAAATTTAGGATCGCACCGGGCAAATTATTTCGTTTTGTCAGCAACTTATTTTAATATGAACAACCAACCTAATAAACCTCGGCAACCAGAATCAAAGTATTGCGACTTAGAGTTAGTAGGACAAGGTCAATTTGGGCGGGTTTTTCGAGCTACTCATAAAATAAACGGACAAATAGTTGCTCTTAAAGAATTAGAAACAAATCGCTTTCCTACAGCTAAATTTTTGCGGGAATTACACTTTTTAATCAGCTTGCAGCATCCCAATGTTGTCACTTTTCAAGGTCTAGAGTATACCTCAACGGGCAGATATTTAGTAATGGATTATTGCGAAGGAGGTAGTCTACGCAATCTTATAAATAGAGAAGGAAAACTAAGTTTAGCTTTGAGTTTAAAATTAGTTATTAATATTCTTGCCGGATTAGAGCATATTCATAACCGTAAAATTATTCACCGAGATATTAAGCCAGAAAATATTTTACTCAGCCAAGATACCATAGGTTTGATAGCTCGCGTTTCTGATTTTGGGATGTCTAAAATCAATCATGAACTTAGCACCGATAAGCAAGACGATTGTGCAGGTTCTCCTGCTTACATGGCTCCAGAACGCTTTTACGGTCAGTATTCTCCTGCTTCTGATTTGTACGCTGTGGGTGTATTGTTATTTGAATTAGTAGTAGGTTTACGCCCCTTTTCTGGCTTACCTGGTGAACTATTGAAAGCCCATATAAATCAAGCGGTAGTAATTCCCGAAACCGTACCTTTTTTGTTGCGCTCTACAATTATTAAAGCGATGCAAAAGCTACCATCTAATCGATTTACTTCGGCAACAGAGATGTTAAAAGCTGTGCAACTGGCGGCGCAAGTAGAGGACGCAAGTAGTAGCATTGTGCCTCCATCAGAATCCGTGTTTGAGTTTTCCTTTTTTAGTTGATGATTTTTTACTTAAGCTAGGGAAGGCAAACATAATATATATTTGTTAACTACCCTAAACTACATATAAATGTTTGTATATATAGATAAAAATATGAATTCAACTACAAAACTTTCTTTTTCAACTTGTTATTACCTCCGCAAAATCTTAATACAGCATTCCAAAGATTTGCAATGGATATTAAAACAAAATACCGGAGTTTGTCTTAATTCTTCTGAAGACTTAAAACAACTCTTAAACAGCGTATATTTGGAGGATGTTTTAGAACAGCTTTTACAACGGTTGTATGGGAGAGAAAAGGAATTTGATGCTAAGATTCAGCAATTAGAACTTTTATGCTTATCTCATCAAAAACTTGTAGCTAAAAACCTCTTATACTCCGAAGAAATGTTAAATACTCAACAGCAAATTTTTTGGCTTTTGGGTTTTAAAAGAATAGAAGTCAAAATTGATGAAATAGTTGTAGCTCTTAACCAGCTAAGTAAATATAGTAGCAACTATTTGGGAGTAAAAATAACTGCCAATAATTGGCAAGGAAATCGCCCTAGTAATGATTGGCTAAACCATTTTTCTATCGACAGTTCAGCAAAATTTGCTTTTTCTGGGACGAATGCTGAACCAGAAAGCTTTTTGCAACTGCAATTAATACATACGTGGGTTACGAATTTTGTTCGGCAATATACAAAAACTTTTCGGGATTTTCCCCGCACTATTGAGCAAAAAAAATTAGGCCAAGTAAAAGAGGGGTTATTGCTAACCCTTCTTGGTAGTTACTCTGCTTGGTTAAATATAAATATAAAACCTGTACATAGTTGGTTTAAGTGAAGGGAGGAAATCTTACCCTTCATCAAACCCATCAGTAGATTTAGTCTCAATAGTTAAGTGTGGCAATCCTTCAAGCTTTTCTACTACCGAAGGTAAGGCTATGTTTTCGGGTACAAATATAGTTAAACCTCCTGGTACGCACTCCACATCGATGGGGGTATAACCAATAATTTCTCCGTCAAGAACTACTTTTTGCGGCGGTTCGGTTTTAATAATTACTCTTTTAGTTCGCAGATAGCCGACATCATCACGCTCGGTAGCGCTTTCATTTAAAGCCGTTTGCAGCAAATGATAGGAAGCGGCGATCGCACCAGCACGAGTTATAGGCGATACTACGGTTACATCCAACAAACCATCGTCAAAAACTACTCCGGCGGGCCCTTGAGCTAAAACCGATGTCGGTGGCGCTGCATTTGCAACGGTAATCGCCGCCGCACTGAGCTTAATAATTTTATCGGCGGTTTCAATCTCAGCTTCAAAAGATTCTAATTCTCGCAGTTGTTGAATCCCAGCCATCACGTAGGCTAACACCCCAAACCGATTTTTGGCGCGGCGATCGGCTCTGTCTACAGTTTCAGCCTCAAAACCTATCCCTGCTAGTAACACCATAGGGCGATCGTTGCACTTGGCGGCATCAATTACCCTTGTCAAACCACCCAAAATTGTCTCGCAAGCCGCTTCAATGGTATCTGGCAACTCTAAGGCGGCGGCAAAAGCGTTGGCCGTACCGCGCGAAATAATCCCTAGAGGAATGTTTGTTCCTACTAAAGCACTTGCGGCGGCGGACAATGTTCCATCCCCTCCAGAGGCGATAATACTGGTGGCTCCTTGAGCAATAGCTTCAGTGGCGATCGCATCTGCGTCTAATTCTTCAGTAGTGAACCGGATATCTAACTCTATAGTTGGTTCTAATAACTCTCGAATCGTTGCCAAATCCTGCTCTGGATTACCTTGACCAGCCGAGGGATTAAATATAAGACAGGTTCCAGTTCTTTTCATAGGAGTAAACTTATTGCTTGAAATCCTTTGTAGTGTAACTTTTTGCTCGATATAATAAAATTAATTCTGCTATATCCAATTATCTATTTAGTTAAAAGTTCTAAATATTTAATTGCTCAATAAAGGTAACAGAAAGAAAGCTAATCTTCACCCTATCTAAAGTTGTAATTACTATCTTATGCCCGATCCGATGATGTATCAACAGGACGAATTTGTTGTTTTAGAACCTAACCAACAAGAACAATTCCTCACAGCCAACGAGCTATTAGAAAAATTAAAAGTAGTTTTGGCACACAGTCAGCATGAGTTACCGCAAGAATTACAAAGCTTTTCTTCGGTTGAAGAACAAGCTAATTATTTGATAGATACTAGCTGCGAATTAGTTTTGCAACCCGGTCAATATTTACAATGGTATGCTGTGCGCCTAGAAAAATAAAATCTATTTTTCTGAATCTCCCCTAACTAAAAAATCTAGCTTTTCGGCTCAGAAGTAGCAATTAATGCTAATTCAATAGCATCTTTTTTGGGCTGAGTAATTTCAACTTGTACCCCAGGTCCAAAAAAACTTGTCATTTTCTGATGCTTTTCTTCCCAGGAATTTAACGGGATTAATGGCGAATAAAAATCAATAATTAGTGTATAAGCGCCATTAGTTGCTGTTTCTCGTACACCTGTAATCAGCGGGCGCTCTTCGTCGGTAGGACTTAAACTCAGGTGCGATAAAGATGTATCAAGATGAGCGTCTTGTCCGTAACGGTAGCGAGTAATATCTTTGCGAATTTGATTTTGGGTGTCGGTAGCTTGCTGCTCTCGAAGGGTAGTAATAGCTGGAGTGGTAGGCTGCGTATAGGGTACGGGTTTTAATTCCGACACCTTTAGCGCTAACCCACCCAATAACAACGGAATTCCGTAGAAAAAACCTACCAAGTTTAGGGTAGGATTACCGGAAAAATAAGCATAAAATCCGACAATTGTTAAACCACCACCAATAGTTAAACCGAGGGATCCTAATGAAGTTTGACGTAGCATGAGCTTAGGGCGACAAATATGTAGATATATTAATAAACCTAACCTCCTCTTGCCCGGAAACACAAGTAGCCTACCCTGGAACTTATTTTTAGAGCGTTACCCAGTAGCGGAGGCGAGAATTTATTAGCTTCTTATTAAAATAGTTAATAATACTGATGCCTAAATGACCTACTTATGGTAAGCTGCTTGTGTATTTTGCAAACAGGTACCGAAAGCCCTAAACAAATAGTCCAGCTTAGGAAGTTGGGGCTAAGTGTTGTAGTTTATAATCTGAAGAAAGAATAAAGATTAGTATTCCCCAATTAGCGACTATTAAATATGAATGCCCTTCCTAAACCTAGACAGTCACTAGAAACTGTAGCGCCTCTAGCACCAAAAAGAAAAACCCGCCAACGCCGCCGTTTGCATCCTTACCAAGGAATAGCGCTGGAAAATACAGCTAAGTTAGTTGTCAATATGGTATTAGTTGCAGGAGCAGTGTCAGCTTTAGTAAAATTGTTGCCTTACAATATTTCTCAACAGGCGAAATTACAAGAAATCTCTACAGAAGTGAAGCAGACAGAAAGTCGTGTAGCCGACTTGCAAACAGATTTTAAACGCTCCTTCGCTCCAGAGCAGGCTAAAACAATTATGGCAGAGCAAAGCAGTCGCGTAGATCCAAGACAACGCCCAGTATTTATTGTGAAAAAATAAGGATAATTTTAGAAGCTATGGTTAGTAACTTGTAGTTCAATAGAGATCCCCCTAACCTCTCTTTTTAAGGTGGGGAATCTCTCCCAAGCTACGGTTTTTAAGCCTGAGTGCAACTACTAGATATGATCAAAAGACTTTTAACTCGTCTTCTAAAAACTAAGCAACTGTTGCAACCAAGTTTCAACTTGCGATCGCAAACGATAGTTAGCAAGCTCCCCCGTTGAATCTTGGCTAAGAGGGAGGTAGGCTAAAGCCCGACGATAATCGGAAATCGCCAAATTCCAATCACCCCATAGGTGGTAAGTCCGTCCTTGTTCTGCGTAGATATTAC
>JACCVJ010000319.1 GCA_013698215.1 Tatlockia sp.
CTTTTACAATACCTCATTAGTTAGGAGTAGCGATGGTTACAAAACCTAGTTAATAGCTTTGTTATGTTGATTAGTGAAAGCGCAAAGGAATACGAACTGTGGGTTTGGTTGCAATTGAAATTATTGAAGGTAATCCGCATCTGCGAAGTCTCTTGAGTTGGCACTTGCAACAAGTAGGTTACAGAATGTATCAAGCTGCTAACCTAGCTCAAGGTAGGGAAATATTTTTAACTGGGCAACCAACTTTGGTAATTCTAGATTCTGATTTGCCCGATGGTGACGGCAACGAATTTTGCCGATGGTTGCAGTTGCAACAACAACCATTAGTTTTAATGTTATCAGCACGAAATACTGAAATAGATATAGTTACAGGCTTGCAAGCGGGAGCCGATGATTACTTAACTAAACCTTTTGGAATGCAAGAGTTTATGGCAAGAGTGGACGCAATCTTACGGCGCAAACGTACTCCTGTAGCTCCAGTTTATCTAGATTATGGGACTTTGCAAATTGATTTAATCCAGCGTCGCGTCCGCTTTCAAGGCGAATTTATAGATTTAACTCCTCAAGAATTTAGTTTATTATATGTATTGGCTCAAGCTAGTGGGGAAGCTTTAAGTCGTTCTGAATTGCTCCGCCGAGCTTGGCCTGATGCCATCGACAACCCCCGTACTATTGATACACACGTTTTGTCCCTACGCAAAAAGATTGAAATAGATGCTAGAGCGCCGAGTTTGGTGCAAACTGTGCGTAATGTTGGTTATAGGTTCAATATGGAAGCTATTGAGCCTAAAACTTCTTCCACCTATGAAGTGAAGTATCAGCCGACAACTACTCAATTTAAAAGTTTTCAATCTACCGCCGTCAGAAATCAGCGTTAAAGTTTGAATTTTTGCGGTGTTAGCGGTTCAAAATATAGATTGTTCTTGCTATAAATTCAATCTATGCGATCGCCAATTAATGTAGCTGTAATCGGTACGGGATTTGGTCAAAAAGTCCACATTCCCGGCTTGCAAGCCCAAGAACACACTCAAGTTGTGGCAGTTTACAATCAAGACGCAGCCAAAGCTCAAAGTATCGCTCAAAATTACAACATTCCTCACTTTTGCACCAGTATCGAGGAAGTTGTGGCATTAAAAGAAGTACAGGCTGTGAGTATTTCTACGCCGCCATTTTTGCATTACGAGATGGCAAAAACTGTATTGCAAGCCGGAAAGCATTTATTGCTAGAAAAACCAACAACTCTATCTGCGGTTGAAGCACGGGAATTATACAATATCGCTGTAGAGCAAAATGTTGTTGCTACCTTAGATTTTGAATTTCGGTTTGTTCCAGCTTGGCAGTATTTAGCCGAACTCTTAGCTGCAGGCTACGTAGGACAACAACGCTTAATTAAGATAGATTGGTTAGTGCCTAGCCGCGCCGACGCTACAAAGCCCTGGAATTGGTACGCCCGTAAAGATTTAGGTGGGGGTGCTTTGGGAGCTTTGGGTTCCCATACTTTTGATTATATTAGCTGGCTGTTTGGCGATGTAGAGAGGTTGTGCGCTCATTTAAGTACCGCCGTGAGTTTGCGCCCCGATCGCAGTGGGGAAATGCAACCAGTGGATGCTGACGATAGCTGTATGCTGATGCTAGAACTTGCCAACGGTACGCCTTGCCAATTAACTATTAGCGCTTGTACTTACCAAGGGCGGGGGCATTGGATAGAAATATATGGCGATCGCGGTACTTTAGTATTAGGCAGCAATAATCAAAAAGATTACGTCCATGGTTTTCATTTGTGGGCAAGCGAGGCTGGAGAACCTCTAACAGAACTAGAAATTCCCCAGCGTCTAACTAGTGAGCAAACTTACACCGACGGACGCATTGCCCCTTTTATCAGGGTCGTAGACAATTGGGTGCAAGGAATCGATCGCGGTATTTCCCTCGCGCCTTCCTTAAAAGAAGGAGTTTACAGCCAATTATTGATGGATATTGCCCATCAATCCCACCAAACGCGCCGTTGGGTAGACGTGCCAAAATTGGCTGATTTTCTTAGACCATGGTTTCTCTAACAGTTTTGATTTCCTCTAAAGATATGTCTTGCTTTTCGCCAGCAAAGTCATTATCGGAGGTGAGAAACAGCATACAGTGGCACTCTTTGCGCTCTCTCATTGGTACGCAAGGGCAATTCCAAAAAGTAGCATGAACTTCGGCTTCTTTGTCTTCATAATGGCGACAAGGACATAAGGGCGCGCCCAAATCGTCTTTGTGTTTGGCAAGTCCTTCGATAACTACCGCCGTTACTGAAGGTTCAGCACAAAAATAAGTTCCGGTGCGCTTGGCGTAAGTTTGGGAAAACTGCCACATGGCTTCTAAGTTTTTGTCAGTAGATAGTTTCGAGTTTTCTTTGGAATCCATAGTAAAGGCGCTTATTAGTGAGGAGTTGCTATTTAAGCATTTTAGCTTAGAGGATGTTTGAAGTATGGCGATTAATGGCGAAAATCTCCATTAATCGCAACTAACTAAAAAACCTCCAAACATTTATTAACAGGCGGAGTTAGTCAAATTAAGGGTTTTTGTAGCTGTAGTTGCAGGGATTGATCGGCTTGAATTGTTAACCCTGGTAATTGCCGATTTTCTAAGTTACTAGACCCAGAACTATTTTGCCATAATACCCAACGACTACCAGGGGGAAGAATATTAAGCGATTGGGGGTTTTCACTCAGCCAAATTAGGGGATGAGGCGGCAAATTACTATTAATAGCTTCTTCAGTGGCGTTTGTTGCGGCTAAAGCTTCTAAAACCGGGCGATCGCCTTTAATTAATCCGGTACTTGCCGTCCACAATTTTATATTCAACTGTTTTAACATGGCATAAAAATACAAAGAAGCCGCCGCCGTCGTCACTGCTTGTTCAAAATTATCGCTTTGCCAAGAACCCCCACTATCTAAACAAATAACTATTTCTTGTCCGCTTGTAATTACTTCTAATTCCCGTACTCGTAGTTCGCCGTAACGGGCGCTGGTGCGCCAGTGAATTAGCCGGGTAGGGTCGCCCGTGCGGTAAGGGCGCAAACTGCGGGTAATGCCACTTGATGACTGGGAGCGCTTTTGACTATTTGCTATTTGCTTGTCTTCAAGCCCAATTTCATCAATTAAGGGGCAGTGAGTTAGGGTAAATACGTGCGGATAAACGATCGCCTTGGCTGGAGAATTGCGATCGCGCCGACACCAAAATAAGCCCAAAGGTGCAGCCGTCCGCAGCCTAACTGTTTGCCATTGATACACGCCTCGGCGCGACGCGCGTAGCTCGTAAACCCAACGGTAGGAAGTTTCAGGGGCGATCACCTCTATAGCTGTTTTTACGGGTTTTCCCAGCCCAAAAGGTAAAATATCTTGGACTTGCAACAAAGTCTTTGATTGAGGTGTGTGGTTATTTATTTCTAAGGCGATCGTCAAGTCATCCCCGGCGCTTACAGGTTGAATAGATTGACGACTAATAGAAATCCCTTTAAGACTTCGCTTTGGTAAGACAATAGCTATTCCCAAAATGGCAAAACTCAAGCCACTAATTACATACAGCCACCCTGCCATAGTATTGATTGCTGCACCAAAAAAACATATCGCTACGCCTGCCAATACCCAGCCACTATAATCCGGTTTAACAGCGTGAGTTTCTAACCAATTGCTAAAACGGTTGGCAATACTCATAATCGGTAGATGCTTACAACAAAGGTGGGCATTACCCACCTTTTTAGACTATCAGCTTAGTCAAGATTTATTTTCTAACTAGCTTTTTACTTACTTTCCGTAAACGAATAGACTTAGGAGTTACTTCCACTAATTCCTCTGGGCCAATGTACTCTAAAGCTCTCTCTAGACTCATATCCAAAGGTGTTTGCAACTGTACCAGTTCATC
>JACCVJ010000320.1 GCA_013698215.1 Tatlockia sp.
GAATAGTATCGCGGGTGGTTTTTCGTAGCTGGCGCACTGTAGAAACGGGCAAGTTTTGTAAGGATATACTTTTTAACCAAGTTTTCAGGCGATCGCGTACCACCAAAGATTTAATTAATTCGCTCAACCTTTCATTAGCTGCTTCTTTTTCGTCTAAACAAAAAGCCCGTAACCGAGTTAATGTGTTGCGTAAACCAAATAAGTTAGCTACTACCCAGTAAGTACCGCTTGCTTTTTCTCTAAATCCTTCATCGATTAATTGAATCGTGCGATCGGTCAAAAAGTCAATTATCAACTGTCTAACCGCATCGGGTGGTAAAACAACCTGCAATAGCCAATCAGCAAGCTTTGTTGCTTGATCTTCGCTCAGTTGAAAGTCTAATAATACTTGGTCAAATATTTGATTAATTTGCGTCTCTAAAAAGTCTTCGCGCCGTGCTAGAACTTTTAGTAGACGGGGCAGAGATTGTCCTACTAAGTCTTTTAGAATACCAGCGACAATTTTGGTACTTTTTTGCTCTTTATCTACTTTTACTTGCTCTAGAGCCAGCTTCAGCAGCCATAGAATGCCTGCTTGGACTCGTTCGGGTTGCAGTAGTCGCCGCGCCAGTTTTTGTAGCTCGTCTGGCGTTAGCAGCGAACCCATGATTGTATCTGATACACGCACCGCTAAACGTTCTTGATTGCGCGGAATTAAGCCAGGAGTAAAAGGTAACTGTCGTTTACCAATATAGAGCGCTCGGTAAGGACGAAACAGCATTTTGATGGCTATATCATTAGTGAAGTAGCCAATAATTCCACCTACGACAGGTGGAGCAACGTAAAGCCACAGATTAGACCAGTCCAAAGCAAGATTTTAATAAGTAATATTCTCTAGTAATTAACAGACTATTGAAGTCTAAGTTAAAGGCGATCGCACTTTTTTAACTACCAGCACTCCCATCATATCGTTGGCAATGGGGTAATGGGTGGATAAAAAACCAGCATTATTTGCTAGTTCTACTTGTTTTCGTCCGGTAGGAAAGCGATCTAAGCTTGGACTAATATAAGCATATTCTTCAGTTAAACCCAAGTTTTGCGCCATTGGTACTACTAAATTATCTAAATACCATTGCTGAAAGCTACTTAAATAAATATTAGTTGGGCGATGAAAATCTAAAATTGCGGCAGTAGCATTAGGCTTGAGAACTCGATATAATTCTTGAAGACTGCGGGGAATATCGGTAACATTTCTTAAACCATAGCCCATAGTCGCCCCATCAAAATAGTTATCAGCAAAAGGTAAATCTAAAGCATCAGCTTCTACCCAAGTTATCGGCGGATGGGGGTGTTGTTTTAAAGCTCGTTGTTTGGCAATTTCTAGTTGCACTACAGCAAAATCTGCGCCGTATACTTTACCTGTAGCACCAACGGAGCGCGCTAGACGCAAAGCTAAGTCGCCACTACCACAACACACATCTAAACAAGTATCACCAAGCTTTGCTTTGCTCCACTTCACTGTCATTTGCTTCCAAATACGATGTTGACCTAAACTTAGGCGATCATTCATTTGATCGTAAACCGGAGCAATGCGGTCAAAAATAGCGCGGATATCAGTTGATTCCATTAAACCTATTGTCAAAGATTTATTAGTCTACTTTAGTAGACTTTAGCTATTAGCCTGGGTTTTTGACCTTAAGTGGGCTATTTAACGAGTTATTGCGATCGCCCCTAGTAGCTCTAGAATGAGTAAGCGAACCTAAAATAAATTTAACCCCCAGTCTTTTAGGGGATTTATGTTTAGTCCATTTGATTAAAAAAATTTCTATCTGTAATTATGACTGAACTAACACCTAATAGTGTCAATAGTGACGAGCTATCAAACGAAGAAAGCGAAACCCTAATCCGAAATTTGCGCCAAAAACAAGGTAGCTGGGTAGAGTGGGGACAAGCTTGTTCAAAATTACAAAAATCTGGGCTAAGTCCGCAAACTATTTTTGAAGCGACAGGATTTGAGCCAATCCAGCAAAACCAGATAATTGTAGGCTCTCAAGTTTATGCTTCTATGGAAAAATCTGGAGCCTCGGAAGAAACGCGATCGCATTTTACCGGGCGTGGTAGCGAGACTCTATACGAATTGCGTCTATTAGCTCACAGCGATCGCGCGGCGGCGGCGGATCTTATAGTTACTCACGGGCTGAATATTGATGATGCTCGTGAAGTGGCTAGAGCCATTAAAGACTATACCCGTTTATCTTCCTTACCTAACGGCTTTACATCTCATCGCGGCGATGCTGTAGCTTATCACTACTGGCGCTTGATTCGGCAAAAAAACGATATGCAAGAGCGATCGCGTTTAATTGCTAAAGGTTTAAAATTTGCTCATTCTCTTAACGCTAGACAGCAAATTGAACAGTTATTAATGGATTTTAGTGTAGTTCAAACGCGATCGGCTCCCAAGTTGCCTTTTTACAGGCTGCAAACTGATGAGGAATTAGCCAGAATTGTCCCCGTTGCAGGAGTAATGCCTTTGAGTACCAATGATGTTAAAGCTGTGCCTATGGTAGAAGAAATTAGACCTTTTGGGATGGTAAAGTTTGCTGGAGAGCAAGCATGGGTGACATTACCAGG
Organism: Tatlockia sp.; assembly: GCA_013698215.1. Classification (GTDB taxonomy): domain Bacteria; phylum Cyanobacteriota; class Cyanobacteriia; order Cyanobacteriales; family Chroococcidiopsidaceae; genus Aliterella. The sequence goes on from JACCVJ010000320.1 coordinate 2,611, forward strand.
ATGGCAGGTAGTATTAAA
>JACCVJ010000347.1 GCA_013698215.1 Tatlockia sp.
CGCCAGTTTGCACCGTTTTTTTGATGATTTTAAAAACATCTTTAGGTAGACAAGCCTGCATTTTGTTTAGGGTAAAAACATCCGTTGCCCACAGTTCCTCCAAGCGACTGGGAGTTTTAGGGGGCAGCATTTCGCGATCGGTGATTTGAGAAATTGCAGCAAAACGCGATTCATTACCACTCATAGTCTTTTTCATAAAGAGTGTGTAAATCTTACTCGTTTATGAATTGGCAAATGGTATGACAGATAGCAAAGTTAGTAAATTATAAAAGCCAATATGCCAACGGACTATTGCCAGCAGTTACCTTAAAATATTCTGGTTTGGGCAATGCTAAAAAAAGCTTTTTGCTTCTGTTGACATCTGCGCTTTTTGAGCCGCTGCTTGAACGAGCCTGACAACTGTGTCGTAAGCTAAACCACTTATAGAACCCATTTGACATCTTTTACTAGGATGAATTAATGTTATAGTGGCTCTCTAGGATAATGATCATGCCATCCTCCAGCGACTTAACCGACTCAGAATGGGAAGTGCTTGAACCGTTACTGGTGGAGATATTACCGCCTCTGAAGCGGACTATCCCCTCGAACTGGACGAAACGAAAGATGATCAATGGCATCAACTATTAATTGAAAAATGGCGCTCATTTGGGAAGACTTGCCGAAAGACCTGCCCCCTGACTCCAGAGTTTACTGGCACTAGCGTGCAGTGACCAGAAGCGGGAGCCATTGAACAATTGATGAGCGTCTTGCATGGTCAAGTACGTGAACAAGTAAAAAAAAAGCCCAATGGACAACGTTGATGATTAGACCTCTTGCAAAAGTAATTCAATGATATAATAAAAGATTTACAAAAATCAGCGTCTTGAGCAAAACAAATAGGTATTTAGAAGATATAGCTCTAAATCAAGAAGAAATTAGCCAATCTCTAACTATACTACAAAATAGCTTTTGCAAGAGGTCTATTGTAGATTCGCAAGTGGTGAAAAATACAAGGAATGCAAGTGTGGAGTCCAAAGGCTTTTGCCATTACAAATGTGTCAATAGAATCAAACGTCATCTAGCGGTTGATACACTAGGCTTCCCCTTTTTTACCTGCACCAAAGCTAATATGTCTGATGACCAGGGCTTAATTGAAATGTTGAGCCATAACATTGATTACTTTCGCGCCAAGCCCGTTAACATTGCTACAGTTACCATTCTATAAGGGCAACGGCGATCACCCAGATAAGATTACCTTAACCAAGCAATTGCTCTATCCCCAGATCCTCACTAAAATCCGTTTTCAACTGGCACCTAAGCCCACCTAAGCCCAAAAAGCCGCACAAGGGAGAACTGGTTTTGTGGTAGTGGCAACAAGGGTGGGTAATTAAGCGGTCTAATGCTTGGATGGAACGTTGTAAGAGTCTAGTCAAAAACTTCGAGCGCACTCTCAACCATGCCACCGCAAAGCTCAATTTATGTTTGAGCAGGCTGATGCTCAAAAGGTTGGCTCACAATTAAATGTCAAATGGGTTCTATACGACTAATACCCCGTAAACTGCTACCTATAGATAGGCAATTTGACCGAGACTGGGGAGAATACGCTCAAACCCAAATGACAGAAATTTTAGACTCCGAAGGACTCCAATAGTTACCCCGCCAAGGAGAAATCTATTTAATATGGCGCAATTTTCCCGGAATTTTTACAACGAATCCAACAAGGAATTCAAATTGCGATCGCACTTATTTAATAAGCTAAAAAAGTTAAACGATTAGCAGACTAAGCATAATAGCAAATAGAGACTGCTAAACCTAGTGCGATCGCCTATCCCCAAATTATGCCAATTATCGAGGCTGAAAACCTCAGCAAAGTCTACCCTGTCGCCATCAAAGAACCCGGACTGCAAGGAACCATCAACCACTTTTTCCACCGCACCTATCGCTCTGTAGACGCTGTAAAACAAGTTTCCTTGTCTATTGAGTCGGGAGAAGTAGTCGGCTTTTTGGGGGCAAATGGAGCCGGGAAAACCACTACATTAAAAA
>JACCVJ010000362.1 GCA_013698215.1 Tatlockia sp.
TTGTCAGAATTAAACAGTAATGCAGCTTTTGCTCTAACTCAGCAAAACTATGAAAAAAGCCCCAGACTGCAAAAATTATTAACAAAGGTGTTTCAGTTGTTACGGGCATTCGGCTAAGTTTTGGTCAACTAGAATCGCTGCGGTAGAAAAGTTTTCTAAGTAATTATCCTAATCAGGGCGACTTCTTATCTCGTACCCAAAAGTTTAATCTGCGTAGCAACTTTGAGCCAAAAACCTCAAATTACTGCCCCAACTCTTGACAATTGAAAATACATATACTACATTTGCAATACAAAACGTTTCACCGAATCATTACAAGTGTTTTTGGCGAAACGATTGATGTTAGTGATGAGGATTTAATTACTTGTAGCGGGTAGCTCAATTGGTAGAGCGCCAATTTTTGCCTGAAAAGGACGCAGAATTGAGGATTATCGCTATTAACGAAAAAAACCTTATTTACCTGGGAAACTCTAGGTGTAGAGACGTTGCAGTGCAACGTCTCTACAAAATGATGATGTTGCTTGGGAATTGGTTTGAATCTCTGCGGGAGTTCCTAGTGCTAGATTTTGACCTTCGGCTAGTACCCAAACGCGATCGCATTTCTGCCAATATAGTCGAACGAGCATATTTGTCTTAACAATTTTTTTATATTTCGGTAAGTTTGTTACTTTGAATAAGTAACAAACAGGGGTAAGTGTAGTAATTCTAGCTGCTTAAAATTAATCAAGGCTATGATGAGGAGATCGCACGACTGAAACTAGCTAGGAGTTTAAAATGGAGCCACCGCACCCATACACGACGACGTTTTTAAGCTTGGTAAGCGACATTGAGAAAGGGCAAATCAAAATCCCGCAATTTCAAAGAGAATTTGTTTGGACAATGCAGAAATCGGCTAGTCTTATAGACAGTATTGTTAAAGGCTACCCTATCGGCACATTTATTTTTTGGAGAACAAAAGAAAGACTGCGTTCGGTCAAAAATATTGGAAAACAATTATTACCAGATCCTAGACAAGGTGAAGTTGATTACGTTTTAGATGGACAGTAAAGACTAACTAGCCTATTTGCAAGTCTACGAGGCGTTAAGTTAATTAGAGAAAATGGTAAAGAAGATGATTTTTCAAAAATATTTATCGATTTGGATGCAGAAGAATCCGAGCAGATTGTTATCACTGACATTGAAGGAAAGAATGAAACAAGCCTAATTAGCATTCTTGCATTGTTGACCAAAGACTTCATACTTTTAGGTGCATATCCCCAGGAATATCATAAGAAGCTTCAGGTATATACGCAGAGAATTGAAAGTTATCAATACTCAGTAATTCTTGTCAAGGATGCACCTATTGATATTGCCACAGAAATTTTTACGAGAATTAATGTCGGTGGAAAGCCATTATCTTTGTTTGAGATTATGGCAGCTAAAACCTTTGACTATGAAAAAAACTTTGATTTATCAAAGAAGTTTGAAGAATTGATAGATAATTTAAAACCTTTGAATTATGAAACAATTTCCGATGCTACAGTGCTTCAAACTATTTCTATTATTCTATCCAAGGAATGCACAAGAAAAGTCATTTTACGGCTCAATAAAAATGAATTTATTAGCATTTGGGAGCAAGCGATAGATGCTATAGAGCGAACGGTAGAATATTTAAAATATTCCTACCGAATCCCAGTTTCTCAATTACTTCCATACAACGCGCTAATAATTCCTTTTTCATACTTCTTTTTTCATCACCGAGACAAGCCAACTGGGGATAAACAAAAGTATTTAGAAGACTTTTTCTGGAGATGTTCATTGTCTGGACGCTACTCGTCTGCGGTTGAGAGCAAATTAGCACAAGATGTAAAAAGAATCGATCAAATTTTATCTGGCAAGTTACCAAGTTACGATTGGTCGATTGATACTTCAGAAGAATTTGTTATAAATAATGGATGGTTTAGTGCTGCAAGAAGCTATATTAAAGCAATATTGTGTATCTATTCATATCACCAACCAAAATCTTTCAATGACAACGCGATCGTCAATATTGGTAATTATTGGTTAAAGCAAGCAAACAGTAAAAACTACCATCACTTTTTCCCGAAGGCTTACTTAAAAACTAAGGAATATGATGTTTTTTACATAAATCATATTTTAAATATCACGATAGTAGATGATTTTCTCAATAAAAAAGAAATTGGAGCAAAAGCACCCTCAAAATATATGATTAAATTTCAGGAAGTAAATTCTAGTTTAGACAATACTATGATGACTCATTTAATAGAGTACTTGAATACTTTTGGTATTTGGGATGATGACTATGATAAGTTTTTCGATAAACGAGCAGAAGTTGTTAGTCGTGAGCTTTCCAAAAGAATTATCAAGCAAGAAGTAGATATGAAAGGACAAGCGAACCTATTTGATGATTTTGAAGAAGAGTTAACTACCGTTGAGTAGTAGCTAGTAATATAAAGTGTAATAGGCGGTATGGACTGAAATTTTTTTCCCTCAAAATACTGTCCTATTGTACAATCCACTTCAAAGAATTTTAATATTAGTAAAAAAATAATAATTGTCAGCTAATATAAAAAGTACAAGGCTTGAAACCCCTGTAGCATAGCACTTATACATAATTTTAGTGCTAATTAGAGATTTTTTACTAACCTCTGTTACTCTGACAAGCTTTTTGGGAATCATAGGACTGAACAAAGTAATTTAAAGCAACTCTATTATTCCTAAAAATATGTCAAAAGAACAAGACAGCATTAGCCGTGAATTAGCTGAGGTTGCAGCCAAGTTTGCCCAGCAAGATAATTTGTCTTCAGTTGAATCTCAGTCAGTATCCACAGAAGATAGTTTTTCTCTTAAAAAGCCTTTTCTTTCTAATCAAACTATTGAGGAACTTCTGAACGAAGGCTATATTGGTGTAGATTACGAGCTAAGTGCAGATACTGCCTTCGCTGCTGCGGCTTATAAATTCCAAAGCAAAATAAAATGAACTAAGACTCAACCAGACAAGGATGGCGATATTGCTTTAATGACATCCAATTTAGCCCAGTTCAACCAGTTGCTAGAATTCATGCTCGATAACTTTGGTTGGTGTCCTCAAGTTCATTCCAATCAAGAGGCTGCTGAAATATTTATTTTTACACCTCAAAACGATTTAGAAAAAGGCGCGATCGCACTAACCATTGAGGGAGCTCATGGATGGAAAGGGTCGCTTTATAGCCTAGATTACGTTGATACAGCTAAAAACCAAAATGCTGTTTGTTTAATCTTTGCTACTAAACCTAGAGACACTCAAGAACAAGAGTGGCTTTTAGTACAAATTGATCGTAAAAAAAATTGTTTAAGCTGGAGCGTACAGCCTAAAACGCTAGAACAAGTTTATTATCTATGGGCGGAAAAAATCGGCATTAAAGAGCCGAATTTTAAGCCAACAGCCGATGAAATTTTAGATTCTTTGGAGAAAAAATAATCATGGGAACTTCTTGGTACAGCGAAGCTGAATTAGTTAGTCGAGAGCCTGAAGTTATAAAATCTCTCATTGAAGAGATTGTTGAGAATGAAGACGTTACTACCAGTATTTGCAATTTAGAGATTAGAGGCAATTCAGTTTTTTTCAATTCTAAGGGTTATGGGTGTTATGGTACTGATTTTGAAGATGAAAACTCAGCCCAGCTTTTTGAGCAACTTTTTGAAAGATATGACAAAGCACTAATTGCGTTTGAACACGTCCATCCTTGTCAGTCCCAAAAATATCACTTCAATGCCCTATGGACTAAACCAGAGGGAGAAGTTGATTGGGAGGATGAAACAACATACAAAATCTCTCGACGGATGGTTAGTGAAGAAACCGATCCAGATGATGGCGGATTTGATATATTTGATGCTTGGCACACTGGTTTAAATAACGTAGAGAAAAATCAAAGACAAATGCCTATGCTTTATGCGTTAGTACAAGAAGCGAAAGCGAAAGGCTTTAATGGTTGGGGAAATGGACGGATTGGTAATGTAGAGCAAACAGATTTTATATCCTACGATATTTTATGGGAGCTAATTAACAAATATTGGGATGGTAAAGCAGAAAATGGAGATAGTATATACTCACCTTCTCATGATGCTGACCGCGATATGGCTGAATGGGTAAAAGCTCCAGATTATGATTCTGATGCGGAGTTTGAGTTGCCAAGCAATTTTCCAGAACTTCAAACGAATTGTTCTTGGTATTAAAAATGAGTAAATAAACAACGTAGACTTTGAAGAAGTTTGTAATAACTCAAAACTACGACAAACTCTATTCCTTCGGGGGTTTGTGGGTGCGATCGCATCCCCTCCCGCTACTTTTATAATCCAGGAGAAAACCAATAACTATTTTAGTAAGTGCGATCGCACTAATAATCCTCCTCACTACTCCAGCTTTGGCGACATCAAACTGAATTGGCTGACGTGGCAAGAATTTGAAGTCAAAAACATTAAAAATTTGGGATTGATTTGACGGATGCGATCGCCCTAGCTAAAATCAGATTGACCCTTGATTGATAAGTAAGTATTTTTCATGACATATCTATGCCATGAGTAGTAAGTAAAATATTTGTCAAAAATATATCATACGAGGAATTATCCTAAAACCCTTAAACTAAAATTAACTAATAACTTCATCAAAGCTTATAATTAAATTTCCCTAAAATTGCTGAGGAAGTAGATAAGCTTGTGATGATAGAATTGCCATGAAGCCGCTTAGAGGGTCTGTTGTGCTACGATCTGCAACTACTTTGACGCTGCCGTCAACTCAAAACGTGGTTATTACTGACAATAACCGCCTACGCTTGTTCTCTGGTTCTGCTAACGTACCATTTTCTCAGGAAGTTGCTCGTTATTTAGGCCTGGACTTGGGGCCAATGATCCGCAAGCGTTTTGCTGACGGAGAGATTTATATTC
>JACCVJ010000393.1 GCA_013698215.1 Tatlockia sp.
CCAATACTTTTCGGTTAAGCCAAAAAACAGGTAAATTGAGAGTTGTACCTGAAAACGCACCCAGCTAATGCAACTTAAGGAATTTTCGTTGGTATCACGTTTAATGGAATCGGGGGAAGTATTAAAAGCGGTAGAAACAGCGATACCAGCGGAAGCAATTGAGCAAGTGTTAGGGCAGACAGATAGTAGAGAAACACGTAAACGTAAATTGCCATCACACTTGGTGGTTTGTTTGGTAATTGCGATGAGTATATGGTCATCGGATTCAATGCGAACTGTCCTGAAAAATCTAGTTCAAGGGTTAAGGACGCATTGGTTAAAGCAAGGGCAGTATTGGCGTATACCAAGCCCATCATCTATTACCGAAGCAAGGCAGAGATTGGGATGTCGGGCGATGAGTCAGTTATTTCAAATGTTAGTGCGTCCTTTAGCAACAGCAGAAACTCCAGGGGCATTTTTATTTGGGCTGCGAGTAATGGCAGCAGATGGGACTGTTTTAGATGTCCCCGATACTCCAGCCAACGCTAAAGTCTTTGGATATCCTGGTAGTCGGCATGGAACTAGAGCGGCATTTCCCAAAATCCGGCTAGTGTTGTTAATTGAAGCAGGTACGCACTTAATTGTGGATGCCCTGATGTGTCCTTATCGCATTGGAGAACGAGTACGGGTAAAGAAACTGCTGCGTTCGGTAACATCAGGGATGTTATTGATGTGGGATAGAGGGCTTCATTCCTACCAAATGGTACAAGCGACTCAAAGGCAAGGATGCCATTTTCTAGGACGAGTACCTGCCAACGTTAAGTTTGTGCCAGAACAAGTTTTAGACGACGGCTCATACCTTGCTTGGATTCATCCTGATGGTAAGTCCAAGAAAAAAGGTTGTAGCAAAATTCTGTTACGCGTCATCGAGTACACGATTGAAACAGAACCAGAACAAAAAACTTATCGCCTGATTACCAGTCTTCTAGATCCTCAACTTTACCTAGCTTTAGTCCTAGCTCGTGAATACCATCAGCGTTGGGAAGTAGAAAGTACGATTGATGAACTAAAAACCCATCTTAATGGTCGTAAAACACCGATCCGTTCACTTAATCCCCGTGAAGTCGTTCAGGAAGTTTATGGTTTGCTTTTAGGGCATTGGGCAGTACGGTCTTTAATGTTTCACGCTTCGCAGCAGGCTGGGATATCGCCTCTGCGTTTGGGTTTTACTGGTACTCTCAAGGTTATTCGGGCCGCAATACCTGAATTCCAGCATACCCCAACTGAACAACTCCCTTTTTTTGGTTATGGTTGATCATGGAGATTTTGGATGAAAAAATTCCGCCTCGACAACACAGAAGCAATCCTCGATTAGTCAAAAAAACTCGTTCCAAATTTCCGTCTAAGAAGCCTATTCATCGTGGCACTGGTACTCAACGCCAACCGCTCAATTTTTCTATTATTAATACTGCTTAATTCTTAACCGAAAAGTATTGCCGAATGTAATAGTTACACCTTTTCCTCCTTCGTTGTAGGTAACAGAAATATCTTGAATATGTGCGATAAATTCATTATGTTTAAGATAACTTATTTTAAATACTTGTCTTTTAATCTCTAAACTTTCAGAATTAAAGTCAATTTTTGTGCTGCCAAAATAGTAGCTAATCGCGTTAGCAATAGTGGGAATAATAAAGACTAATGGTATTATTATTGAATACTTGGCGATCGCAATTAAAGGAATTAAAGTAAAGAAAACTCCTCCAATAACCAAGGACAGGGTTAAAATTCTATAAAATTTATTTTGTACTCCCCCTAACGCCTTTGTTTCAATTTCTAGATGAGAAAAAGATTTATCTAACTTAACATGAGTTTTGTCTGTGGGTTGGATTTTTGCACGTAAATAAGGTGATTGCTGCTTCAAATTACTTTGATTTTCTAGCGAAGGATTAGCTAAGGCTGCGAGAGTTTGGTTAACACTGCCAAATCTTCGCTCTAAAGCTGGTTCTGTCAACTTTTCAAGCCAATGCACTAAACTGGAGCTAACACTTACTTTGTCGCTAAAGTGAATCCGAAAATCTTTTTGGGGCAAATCCGCCGGAGCAATACCTGTTAGTAAATGAATTAAAGTTGCTCCCAGTGCGTACAAATCTGAGGCGCGAACTGCTCTACCACCAAACTGTTCAATTGGTGTATAACCATAGGTTCCAACTACTGTAAATGTCCCGCCTTCTTTGGCGGCGCTATCTTGCACTGCTCCAAAATCTACTAAATAAACTTGCTCGTCTTCCCCCATAATCAAATTACTAGGCTTAATATCCCTATGCAATACCGGGGGATTGAGTTGATGCAAGTACAGCAAAATTTTTAAAATATCGACAGCTATTTTAGTTACTTGCTTTTCGGTAAACCTCTGGTTTTGATTGAGTAATTCTTTTAAGGAAGTACCAGGAATATAATCTTCTACTAGGGCAAACCATAATAAGCGATCATCTATGCAAAAGTAATCTCTATACCTAGGAATATGAGGATGATCTAGTTGTTTGAGTACCTGAGCTTCGCGCTCAAATAGTTTGAGATTTTCCCATTGAATTTGTCCGCCAAAAGCTAATAGTTTGATTACAACTTGCGGATTGTCTGGAAACTGGGAATCTATAGCTAACCAAGTTTGACGCGCAGTATTATCGCCTAGCTTTTTTTTTAGTTGATAGCGGTTTTGTAATATTGTTTCTGCTTCTAACATTTTATAATCTACTTTGAGAAAATAGTTAAAAAATCTAAATGTATAGTGCGTATTTTAGAGAAAGTTTTAAAAAGTATGGTCGGTATTTTGCCAATCTGCTTTAACAACTAATAAATATCCTGCACGATCACTTGTTTTGTCCTAACCATTATTAAGTAGATAGTCTAACTTGAGAGCCAGTTTGAGTTTTATGGACTTCAATTCGCGCACTGAAGGCTTCCTTAAAGTATGGCATATGACTAACGGCTAAGATGCAGGCAAAATCCGGCGCGATCGTATTTATTGCTGCAATTAGGCGATCGCATCCTTCCCTGTCTTGCGTGCCAAAGCCTTCATCAATAATCAACATTTGCAGAGATGCGCCCGATCGCTCTGCAAGTAGTTTTGCTAAAGCAAGGCGGATGGCAAAGTTGATTCTAAAAGCTTCTCCACCCGAATAAGTTTCGTAAGCTCTAGTTCCCCGCGCGTCAGCAATTAAAATATCTAATGTATCGATCAACTTAGCTGTTTTCTTGGCTGCTTTGCTGCCCTTTCCAGCTTTTTGGGTGACAAATTGAACGTGTAACTGATTAGCACTTAATCGCGCCAACAACTGATTGGTTTCCGCTTCTAGTTGGGGCAATATATTCTCAATCATCAACGCTTGAATGCCATTTTTGCCGAAAGCTTGGGCTAATTCTTGATAGACGCGATACTGTTGCTTGATTGCTTGCAATTGCTGTTGCTGCTGCTCATACTGAGCTTGCAAGGTTTCTAATTGAGCGGCTAATTGTTGTAACCCGCCTAGCTTACTTAAATGTTCGTCAAGTTCTCTGCGCCCTTGCGCTAAGTGTTGCTCTAGGTTTTGAATTTCTACTATAGTATTTGGCGAAGTTTCTAATTGTTGAGTAAGGC
>JACCVJ010000394.1 GCA_013698215.1 Tatlockia sp.
GGTAATGTTCCGCAACTTCAGGATTTCGCTTAATCATACTAAATAAGTGATGCCAAAACTTCCAACGGGTATCGCGTTTAATTCCTTGTCGCCAAATTACAATTGCTAGGGCTTTGACAACCACTAACTCCGGCAATTTAAAAGGCGCTTTCCAAGTTGGCGCACCCATCATCAGAAAACAACGGTAAGTTCTATCTAAATACTTTTCGGGGTCGTACAACGCACAAAAAGCCTCAATATATTCTCTGGCAATATCTTCTAACGGACGAGTAGGCGTAAAATTCATCAATGTTGTTTGATTAATATTCCCCTCTTTGTCTTCTCTGAGCCTTCCTTCTTTGGTCAAACGATGCCACAAAGCCGTATTGGGCAAGGCTTGAAGCATAGCAAAGGTAGTAGAGGGAATTGCTGCAAGTTCCGCAAAACGGACAATACGACTTCCTGCTCCGGTTTTTTCGCCATCAAAACCAATAATAAACCCTGCCATTGGGCGCAATCCAGCCCTAATAATAGCTTCGACAGACTCTGTTAGAGAGCTACGGGTATTTTGAAACTTCTTCGTTAGTTGCAAACTATCTTCATCTGGGGTTTCTATCCCTAAAAATACTGCTGCAAAACCGCACTCTACCATTAATTGCATCATTTCTGGATCTTGGGCTAAGTCAATGGAAGCTTCGGTATCAAACCTATAAGGATACTGATGTTCTTGCATCCAAACTTTCAATTGCAGCAACAATTTAACATTGCGTTTATTGCCAATAAAGTTGTCATCTACCATAAATACACCGCGCCGCCACCCTAATTCGTAAAGGTAATCTAATTCTGCAAGGAGTTGAGCGGGGGTTTTGGTGCGTGGTTTGCGCCCGTAAAGTACAATGATGTCGCAAAATTCGCATTGAAACGGACAACCGCGCGAAAACTGCACTGACATCATATCGTAAGCCGCCAATTCTAATAAGTCGAAGCGGGGAACCGGGGTAATTGTCACATCCGGTTTTTCTTGAGTGCGGAAAATGCCCGAAGTTTCTCCTCTTGCAACGGCTTCTACAAACATCGGGAGGGTAATTTCCCCTTCATCCAAAATTAGATAATCCGCCCCTGCCTTTATTGCGTCATCGGGTACAAAAGTTGAATAAGGGCCACCTACGGCGACTAATTTTCCGCGTTGTTTGGCGGCTTTTATTTGCGCTACTAAATCATCTTTCTGCACAATCATCGCGCTAAAAATACAAATATCTGCCCAGTCCCATTCTTCTTCGCTAACCGTGCGAATATTGCGATCTACTAACTTAAATTCCCATTCTTGGGGTAATATCGCCGCTACGGTAACTAACCCTAAAGGAGGAAGTAAAACTTTACGGTTTACCAATTCAAATATTTTTTCATACGACCAAAATGTTTTAGGAAATAAAGGGTAAACCAGTAAAACTCGCATTTATATCACCTCACACTTTAGACTATCTTAAAATTTATAGGCGTTGACTTTATTTAGGTTTTGATTAAATTGCTTTGCATTATAAATAATTAGTTAAGTTAAAGCTAAACAATTTGCGAAGTTCATACCTTAGAAAGATTGATAAATCTAAGGATTATTTACTTATTAGTGCTGGATCTTCTGCCGTCCAACCGATGCCTGACGCATAACGCAACTCAAAGTGTAAATGGGCTTGCTTAGAGCTAGGTTTGCCACTAATACCAACTTTGCCAATTACATCGCCTTGATTGACTATTTGACCTGCACGTACAGCTAAAGACTGTAATTGAGCGTAGCGGGTTTGTTTGCCACTAGGATGATTAATCACAACTAAATTGCCATAACTTCCTTGAACGCCTGCGAAAGCAACGGTTCCATCATTTACTGCCTGTACGGAGGTTCCTAGGGGTGCTAATAAATCAATCCCACTATGAAAAATTACCTTACTTGTAAATGGATCTACTTGCCAGCCATAACCCAAAGCTATATTTGCTTTTTGGGGTAAAGGGTAGCCTTTGATGGTTTGTTTAGAGATAGGCTGAGACAACCCATTTACCCCAGGGATGAAGACAGATTGCGGTACATTTTGGCAACCATTGAGTTCAAATAATACATCGGCGCGGACATTGTATTGGGCTGCCAATTGCTGCCAAGTTTGACCACTAGGTACTTCGACTCGAATACCGTTGTAACGCGATAAGTCAGGGGTAGAACACTTTGCTGACGGTGTGGGGGCGGCAATTAGCTGAAGGGAATCGGTGGCTAGGATTAAACAAAAAAGTGTTGAGGATAACAGTAAGCGTAGAATCATAATAATTAAATTGTAAGGGCGATCGCATTGTCACCTGTGTTAACGTGGCGATCGCCTAGCACGAGTTAAAACTAGCTAGAGCGAATCTTTGAAGTTTAAAAATTAATATCTGCATAGCGGTTAGAAAGCAGCAAAGAATATGCGTTTATCTTTAAAAAAGTTGACTTTTTCTCTTACTTTACTAATTATCGGCGGTGGTGCGGGAGTATTTGGCAGTCGTTATTTACCATCGCCTAAACAACCATTTCAACAATTAAGAACTGTACCA
>JACCVJ010000435.1 GCA_013698215.1 Tatlockia sp.
GCACCAATAAATCCCGCTCCGCCAGTTACTAATAACCGACGCATTTATTTTTATCCTCTCTGTGGTTTTTTAGTCATTTCTAAAAGCTAGGTTTATTAGAATCGAGAGGTAAAGGTGTACTTGTGGGTTCTGGTGAGGGGTTCGGCGCTGGCGTACTAGCTGGAGTAGGTGTAGGCTTAGGACTCCTCAAAGCTGGTGTAGGCTTAGGACTCCTCAAAGCTGGTGAAAGATTCGGCGCTGGCGTACTATCTGGAGTAAGTGTAGGAGTAGGTGTTGGCTTTGCTTGGGCGCATTTACTAGCAATGTAGTCAAACTCCAGCCGAAAATTGTAATTAGTAGTTTTACCAGTTTTAGTAAACCCATAATTTCTGACGTAATTTTGAGCGATAGTAAGATTTGCCTTTCTTGGCGGAGTAATTAAAACAGGTTCAGATAATCTTTTTCCTTGGGGATTGACGACTACAGATACGACGGCTAAATCATCTAATGGGCGATCGCACGTTGTTAGTTTGCGCCGAATTGGTGAACCTGTAACTACACCGGGGTTTTGAGCTTGTACTGTTGCTTGTTGTCGTTTGAATTTCTCTAAGTTGTCAAGGGCGGTTTTTGTTTCCTCTGATTGCTGGTTTGATGAATTGCGAGATTGTCGTTTCAAAGCTGCAACAAGTTCAGAGCGACTCATGGAGCGATTAGTTGGGGATGCTGGTGTAGATGAATTGCGAGATTGTCGTTTCAAAACTGCAACAAGTTCAGGGCGACTCATCGAGCGAGTAGCTGGAGTAGCCTGGGGAAACTTCTTTCTCACGCTATCGCGCCTCGCTAATAGCTCTCGTTTACCTCTTTCTGGTAGTTTCGCTGCTTCAGGGGGTTTAGCAGCGGGGGTATTTAGATTAGCTTGGCTTGGTTGTGTTGGCTCTGGGGAAGGTGTAGCTGTAGCGCTCTCCGGGGGTAAAGTGCGATCGGGAGTCAAAGGCGCGTCAGGCAATCCGTTATTTGGGGGCAAAACAAAAGGCGGGGCTTGAGGAATAGGCGGTAGCGGATTAGAATTTGGGATATTTTCGTAAGGAATGGCAGGAAAAGAAGTAGGTGGCGGTGGTAAGGGTACTTGAAAAGTTTGCAGGGGAGGAGCGGAATTTTGATTAGGAGACGCATTATTAATGGGGGCGCTACCGGGCGACAGTTGCACCGGAGGTATTACGCTTGTTTGATAAGGGGGTGAGGGGGGCAAAGGTGGCAAATCAGTTATTTGAGAGGCAAAGGCTGGTAGAGTATTGTCTGCGGGGTTAGAAACTTGGGGGAGACGGCTTTGCTCTTGGGGAGATAATTCCACAAGGTTTATAGTTCTCTCCGATGGAGATTTATCAGCTTGGGATACCGTTAATCCAGGCAAAACAGCCCAAAGTAATCCGTGAATGCCTAGGGAGGCTAGTATAGCAATCCCAGTGCTTGATAAGACATTTTTGTTGGCAACGTTAAACATAAAAAATTTTTAGTTATGAAAGTTTTTAACTTAATTTTTGGGCGGAAAAGCTCGATAATTTGAGAGCAAAACTATACTATTTTAATCAGCCACAATATATTTTCGTCGATCTGATGCAGATTTAGTAATTACTGCGTGTTACTTGCACAATTAAAATCGAAAAATAGGGTAACTTTAGATTTGGGCGATCGCGTAATCCATTATAAATTACCATCTCTGGCAAAGTAGCTCTTTCTACAACTCGGCTGCGTTCTAATAAATTACGCTGGTTCAAGATTTGCCATACTTGTTCGTATACCGAAGCAACTTTCATTAAAACTACTACATCAGCCCAGTCTAATACAGCCTCTAGTTCTTTTAACTGATAGATGGCTGGCAAAACTACTAATTTTTCTGCGCCAACGGTTAAGGGTAATCCGAGCGCTGAAGCGGCTGCCATTGGCGAACAAACTCCAGGAATTGATTGGACTAATACTTCAGGATGGATTCGCTGCAAAGTTTGTGCCAGGTAACTGAAGGTACTATAAAAACTAACATCCCCTTCACAGACAAAAGTAACATCAACTCCTTGTTGCAAATATTGCCAAACTTGGACGGCGGCGTTTTTCCATGCGGCTTCTAGGATTTCTTGCTCTTGCACGTAGGGAAAAGTTAAGGCTAGTTGTTGCTGATTAAGGCTAATCCAAGGCGCTACAATTTGTTGAGCGATGCCAAGTTTGCCTTTTATTCCCGCCGGAAAAGCGACTACTTTAGATGTTTGGAGGATTTTTAGCCCCTTAACTGTAATTAATTCTGGATCGCCCGTACCGACGCTAATTCCGTATAAAGTGCCAATTTTCACAAGTTTAGTAGTCTGAATTAAACCTAATGTTGCCTACAGTTATTTTGCCTGGATACTTGGAAAGTGCGATCGCCTATTTGCCATTGCAACAAGCTTTACAACAATTGGGTTTTCCCACATCCACCGTACCATTACGTCGCCGCGATTGGTTATCTACTTTGGGCGGACGACCGATTACGCCGATTTTGCAGCAACTCGAGCGCACAGTAAAGCAAGCTTTAGAACAATCTGATCCCAAACAAATTAATTTAATTGCTCATTCGGCGGGGGGTTGGATTTCCCGAATTTATCTGGGAGAAAAGCCTTATTTGGGGCGAAAAGAGTTAGAATCTCAAGCTCTTTGTCATGCTTACCCTTATATTGCTAACTTAATTACCCTTGGTACGCCGCACATTAGTCAAGAGCGGTGGACGCGGTGGAATTTAGATTTTGTCAATAATAACTATCCCGGCGCTTTTTATCCTAGCGTTCGTTACATTTGCGTGGCGGGAAAAACAGTTTTTGGAAGTCGCATTTCTACTAAATGGTTGGCTTACAGTAGCTATCAGCAAACTTGCGGGGTGGGAAATACTTGGGGCGATGGGATTACACCCATTGTAGCGGCGCACTTAGAAGGGGCTGAAAATCTAATTATAGAGAATGTTTTTCATTCTCCGCGATCGTCAAGACTTTGGTATGGCTCTAATCCAGTTTTACCCTCTTGGGTGACTTATCTAAGTTGATTACCTACTTTAGGATGACCTGCACAGATTGGCGATCGCGTTAGGATTGTAAACAAAACTATACATTTAGCAGCTATGATTTCTACTTACGATTTTAGATTGCGGCGGACGGCGACGATATTATCGGTGGCAATTGTAACTTTAAGTGCGATCGCAGCCATTACAGGAGTATTACTATCTTTTTACTACGAACCAGCCGCCGGAGGGAGTTATCAGTCGCTCAAGTGGATTGACACAGAAGTTACCAACGGTTTGCTAATTCACACAATTCACGATCACGCGGGAACGTTGCTGATCGGCGTAAGCTTAATTCAAATGGTAGTGATGTTTTTAGGCAGACAATTTCGCTCTAGCTGGCTAACGGCTTGGGTAAGCGGTATTTTTTTGATACTAAACGCGATCGGTCTTGCTTGGACGGCAATTATTTTAGATTGGAGTCAAGAAGGTTACTGGCGCTTTCGGATTGAATTAAGTACCATTGAGGCAATTCCGCTAATTGGTTCAACTTTACGAGATGTATTAGTTGGTGGTGGCGCGTTAAATACAACTACTGTAGAGCATCTTTACACTATTCATAGTTACTTGCTATCGGCGGGAGCAATATTACTTGCGATCGTGCATTTGTGGAGC
>JACCVJ010000405.1 GCA_013698215.1 Tatlockia sp.
TACGTCTGCTTTTGCAACTTCTCATACTGATGATATTTATTAGCTGCCATCCCTATACCTAAAAAAGCCCAGAACACCATCCCAGATAGTGCCAGCATCACATTACCAAATAGCATTTGAAATAAAACCCCCAAAATAATCGCACGAGCGGCACTTGCAAAGGCATCAGAGCGCCCTTCCGCACTTGTGAGTAAATTAAATACGGCAAGAATAACCCCTCCCAAGTAAGGCACTGCACCGAACCAACCCAAGGTAAAAAATACATCCAAAATGCCACTATCTAGCGTCACTTCTTGAAGCAGACCTTTCTCATTGACAATATATTTACTACCAATGCCGTTACCCAAACCACTAGAAAAGGCAATGGTGATATTTCCTTTATAGAGCGTCGATCGTTCGTTAAAGCTAGTATCTTTTTTAGGAGTAGTAAGGGATTCTAGGCGAGCGCCAATAATTTCTGCAAAGGGTTCAATAGTTGCCAATGGCACTACGCATAAAGCCATAACGATAATTGTGACAAACAACTGCATTTGCAATCGCGGTTTTAATGAACTTAATAGACTCAGCAAGGCAATAAGCCAGCCCAGCCAAGCCGAGCGGACTAACGATAATAATAAAGATAGATAACCCACTACCGAAGCCGGAACGCGCAGAAAATTATCATTAGTGAGTAGGATCAGTAACCCTGCTAGTAGCACGTTAGCAAAAGGGCCCGGAGAATTCATTGTACTAAATACTCGAATACCCAAGGGTTCCGGCGCACCATTAGTCTGCAACCTAGTTTGAATAATCCAAAACCTGTCCCATTCTGGTGCTACTAAATACTGCACAATGCCATAAATGCCTGTAACTAGCAGTCCCCACATAAAAGTAGTTTGTAAATTCTGCCGATATTTAGGATAGTTTCGCCAGTTTACAAACAAATGAAAAGCAAAGACCACTGGAGTCAACCAGTCTAAAAGCGCCCTTAAAGATACCACTAGGGGATTTTTAACTGTGCCGATTAAAAAGCCGTAAATTACGCTAACAATTGTGATCGCCAGTGGTAATCCTCCCATACGATAAGACCGCGGGAGGTATTGAATAAAGGTAATTAAAGTAATTAGCGTTACCAAAAATGGCGCAGTTAAAATTATTCCACTACCATCCCAACCACTGCGATAATCGATAATCCGGCGGAGCCAAGGGGTAACAAACCATAGCCACCATGTAAAGCTAATATACATAGTGGGATACTTCCCAAACAAAAATAAGCCCACCCCTAAAGACCCTAAGGGAAACAGCAAGCGTAAAATACTACCTGCTCCTGCCAAAACAGCAACCGCAGAAAAGATAATTAGCCCCAAAATTACGATCCAAGCGTGTAAGACTGGCGCACTGGGATAGGTGCTGACGGAGGAACTATTTGCACTCATATATCTACTATCTACAGTTTTCTAAAATATTTGTAGTAACCATTAGAGTTATCTATCCTAACGGTTAAATACATAGTTATTTGACTAAAGTACTTTCTTGAACTGGTAAGTTTTTACTAGGAGTGTCTTTGTATATGCTTTCCGGAGGATGCAGCTTACGCTCTGCACTCTGCATTTCCCATAGTTTGGCATAGCGGATAAATTCGCTTGTAGCTTGCAATACGGCATGAATAGTTCCCCGCGTACCCAACCAAATACCGCCTTTGGCAATGTAACACCACAAAAACCTTAAAATTGGTCTAATCAAAATTTTTAATCCATTAGAGCGGACACCTTTATCATTGAGAATTTCGGCTTCAACGGTGGCATAACGATTGAATACAGTAATGTATTCATCCATCATGTAGCCGCGCCAGTGGATTAACACCCCTTCAAGGGGGATACTTTTGCCCGGAAATATTACCTCCTCATGCACTTTCATGCTCATATCGTAGGCACTACATCGGCGGTTGAATAGGCGGACAAAACTTTTCCTTTTGGCTGGTCTAGATACGTTGGGGAGTAAAATCCCATAAAAATCACCCCGTCTGTCTAAAGCATAGCCATCGCCTTCATCCATGGGACGGCTCATAACTTCTCGAATTGACTGCGCTAATTGGGGCGTAACAATTTCATCGCATTCCAGAAACATCACCCAGTCATTTTTAGCAATTTCTACGCCTTTGTTGCGCTGTCCCGACCAGCCGAGCCATTTTTGCTCATATACTCTAGCGCCAAGCGAAGTAGCAATTTCACGAGTTTGATCGGTGCTATTAGAATCTACTACTAACACTTCATCAGCCCAGCGCACGCTATGGATGCAGCGCTCAATAAATTCTTCCTCATTCAAAGTCAAGATGATTACTGTTAATCCTGGCATTTGCAAAGTCTCCTTGTTTAAAGTTTTTGTATTGTTACGCTAATAGCACTTGACGGACTTGCTGGGCGATTTTGTGCCAGTCAAAGTTATCTGCTGCATACTGACGACAATCGGCTCGTGCTGGCAGAGTTATTTCTCCCGTGACAA
>JACCVJ010000410.1 GCA_013698215.1 Tatlockia sp.
AAAACGGTAATCAACTTAGCTAGGATTGTCAAAGCCCAAATAGCTAAACAAGTTTGGCTAGTAACAATTGACGGTAGCGCTAACCCCAGTTTCGCCAAGTCTTTCAATGATTCTCTTTCACAAATAGAAACTACCCCAACTCTTACCAAGATTCGCCTCAATCTCCCAGTGGGGCTATCTCCGCGCGTTACTACCTTAACTAACCCCCATCGCTTAGTAATTGATATTCGCCCCGATGGGATGGTAGAGAGAAATATCCTTTGGGCGGACGGTTTACGATGGCGACAGCAGTATTTGAGCTTAGATGAGGATCGTTTCTCGGTGGTATGGCTAGAAGTTAACCCCGCTAAAAACCTTAAAATGCTGCCCTTTTGGAGCGAAGCCACAACCCTTATAGGAACTGCTCCTTTAGTTAAAACCGCCGAGCGTTATCATGCGGTTGCAGCTATCAATAGTGGCTTTTTCAATCGCAAAAATCAGCTACCTTTAGGCGCAATTCGCACGGGTGGTAATTGGATTTCTAGCCCAATTCTCAATCGTGGGGCGATCGCCTGGAACAATGGCAAAATAAAAATTGGTCGTCTTAGTATCCAAGAATCTGTAATTACTAATACTAACCAAATACCAATTACAACCTTTAATAGCGGCTACGTCCAAAAAGGTGTCGCTCGTTATTCCTCCGTCTGGGGTACTAACTACAGCCCTCTTACCGATAACGAAACTATTGTCATAGTTCAAAACAACAGCGTTACAGCACAACTCCCCGGTGGTATTGCCCTTAAAGCAACTTTCCCAATTCCTACTAATGGCTACTTGCTAGTAGTACGCGGTAATAATGTGTCCATTCCTATCGGTTCAATTCTCCGCCTTCAAAGCGCAACTATTCCCGCAGATTTTGCCGATTATCCCCAAATCTTAGCGGCTGGCCCGGTTTTGATTCAAAATCGGCAAATTGTTTTAGATGCCAAATCTGAAGGGTTTAGTGATGCTTTTATTAGAGAAAAGGCGATTCGTAGCGCAATTTGCACTACAGCATCGGGAAATGTTTTAATCGCCGCCGTCCATAACCGCGTTGGTGGTGCTGGCGCAACTTTGGCAGAAGTTGCTAGAGTAATGCAGCAACTAGACTGTACCGAAGCCCTCAACTTTGACGGTGGGAGTTCTACCAGCCTTTATTTAGGCGGACAATTAATTAATCGTTCGCCCAGTACCGCCGCCCGCGTACATAATGGATTAGGAATTTTTCTGCAACAACCTTAAGTTAAAAATTGTTTGTATCTAAGCATTTTTAATTTTTAATTATGAAGACTTGATGTAGAATACTTAATTTTTCAGTAATACCCTTTCCTCAATAAGGATATTTTGTTATCGTGGGCGAGAATAAGTGCGCGATGCGTACTTTTAAATTTTTGATCTGACACTGAAGCGTTTAGCAATTCAAGGAGAAAAAATGGTTCAACAAGTCAAAGAATCCCTAGAACCAGCATTAAACCTGCCTTCAGGTGTAGCTCATAAAGGCGTTGCTGCAACAGAATTACGTCCTTGGGGATCTTTTACAGTTTTAGAAGAAGGACGAGGATACAAAATTAAGCGCATTGAAGTCAAACCCGGTCATCGTTTGAGCCTGCAAATGCACCACCACCGCAGCGAACATTGGATTGTAGTATCAGGTACAGCTAGAGTTACCTGCGGCGAAGCAGAAGTAATGCTAAGTAACAATCAATCTACCTACGTTCCTCAGTGTACAAACCATCGTCTAGAAAACCCTGGGGTAATTCCTTTAGTCTTAATTGAAGTCCAAAACGGCGAATACTTGGGAGAAGACGACATCATCCGTTTCCAAGACGACTATGCTCGTGGTAAATAAAGGTTGCTTAAGTGCGACTTATCAATAAAATTTATCTAAAATATTTAACTTATCCCCGTTGCCAACTACCTAGGTATACGCGGGATTTTGTTTATTTTTACCCCCATGATTACTATCAGTCCCGCCGCAATTAAAGAAATTACGCGCCTAAAATCAAAAGTTGGCAATTCAGAACTTTTATTTTGCCTGGAAGTAACTCCCGGTGGATGTTCGGGTTGGATTTATAAGTTAGGTTTTGCTACCCCAACTCAGAGCGATCGCTTGTGTCAATCTAATGGTATTGATATAGTCGTAAACCCTCACAGCATTAGGTATCTCAACGGCTTAACCATAGATTACTCTGAAGACTTAATGGGCGGCGCTTTTCGCTTCTACAACCCCAACGCCGTAACTTTTTGCGGTTGCGGTAATTCCTTCTCTACCAGCGCCGCCACTTAAAAAAATATCTACTTATTAATTGACACGAATCCCAAAAAATAGATATAATCAGAATTTGTAAAAACTTAGAACAGCAAAACATTAACTGTGCTGTAACTCATGCCAACAATACAGCAATTAATTCGCACCGAACGCCAAGTAGCCGACAAGAAAACAAAGTCACCAGCTTTGAAGCAATGCCCCCAGCGTCGGGGCGTTTGCACTAGAGTCTACACCACCACACCGAAAAAGCCTAACTCCGCGCTACGGAAAGTAGCCAGAGTACGTCTAACTTCAGGCTTTGAAGTTACAGCTTATATTCCCGGTATTGGTCACAACCTGCAAGAACACTCCGTTGTCATGATTCGTGGTGGTAGAGTCAAAGACTTGCCCGGAGTAAGATACCACATTATTCGCGGAACCCTAGACACTGCCGGAGTTAAAGATCGTCGTCAAGGTCGCTCAAAGTACGGTACAAAACGTCCTAAGCCTGCTGCTTCTTAAACTTTGAAATTAAATACAATTAAGTAAGGCGACTGGTTTCTTTAATCTCAGCCTTACTACCGTATTTAAACAGCGTTGCCTCTCAACAATTAAATTGAGGCGTAGTCAGTAAAAAGCTTTATAAGTAACAATTAAAGACGTTTCAAACAGCGCTCTAGACAAAGATTGCTAAATATGTGATGACATCAGCATCATGGTCAAGTAATTTTAAGCCAAAGTCTCAAAATCTAATCCAGTTCATAGAAAAACCTTTACAGGCTAAGTTATGTCTCGTCGTACAGTAGTCCAAAAACGTATCGTTCCGCCCGACTCCGTATACAACAGCCGTTTAATCAGTATGATGATGCGGCGAGTTATGCGGAGTGGCAAAAAATCTATCGCCGCCGGAATTATCTACGATGCCATGAAAACCATCGAAGAACGCACCGGAACCGATCCTTTAGAAACCTTTGAAAAAGCTGTGCGTAATGCTACACCTTTAGTAGAAGTCAAAGCCCGTCGTGTTGGTGGAGCAACTTACCAAGTACCAATGGAAGTAAGGACAGAAAGAGGAATAACTCTAGCTATGCGCTGGCTAATTCAGTTTTCCAGACAGCGTCCAGGACGGACTATGGCAAGCCGTCTCGCCAACGAACTGATGGATGCAGCCAACGAAACTGGCAACGCGATTCGTAAACGAGAAGAAACCCACCGGATGGCAGATGCGAACAAGGCATTTGCCCATTATCGCTACTAGACGGTTTTCCGTAAAAGTAGAGAATCTTAACAGACAGTAGCATATAGATAAGTGCGGCTAAAAATTTAAGGAGGCAGCTAACTGTGGCACGTACAGTCCCACTGGAAAAAGTACGCAATATCGGGATTGCGGCTCACATTGATGCGGGAAAGACAACAACAACCGAACGCATCTTGTTCTATTCAGGTATTGTTCACAAAATTGGTGAAGTACACGAAGGAACAGCAACAACTGACTGGATGGAGCAAGAGCGGGAGAGAGGAATTACCATCACTGCGGCGGCAATTTCTACCAGTTGGAAAGATTACGCAGTCAATATTATCGATACCCCAGGTCACGTAGACTTTACTATTGAAGTCGAGCGTTCTATGCGCGTATTGGATGGGGTAATTGCCGTATTTTGTTCGGTGGGAGGCGTACAGCCTCAGTCTGAAACCGTTTGGAGACAGGCAGACCGCTACAAAGTGCCAAGGATTGCTTTTATCAACAAGATGGATCGGATGGGCGCAAACTTTTATAAAGTTTACGAACAAATCCGCGATCGCTTGAGAGCAAATGCTGTAGCTATTCAATTGCCTATTGGTACTGAAAGCGAACTGCGCGGCATTGTTGACTTGGTGAAGATGAAAGCTTACATCTACAACAATGACCAAGGTACAGACATTGAGGAAACCGAAATTCCTGACGATATGCAAGAAAAAGCCCAAGAGTTTCGCGCTTTGCTAGTAGAAGCCGCCGCCGAAACCGATGAAGTATTAGTTGAAAAATACTTTGAAGGCATCGATCTTACCGAAGCTGAAATTCGCGTAGCATTGCGTAAAGGCACAATCGCCGGGAAAATTGTCCCTGTCCTCTGTGGTTCTGCTTTTAAAAATAAAGGCGTACAACTGCTGTTAGATGGGGTGGTAGATTACTTACCATCACCATTGGAAGTACCGCCAATTCAAGGATTGTTACCTAATGGTCAAACTGTCGAACGCCACGCGGACGACAACGAACCTTTGGCAGCTTTGGCATTCAAGATTATGTCAGACCGTTACGGTCGCTTGACATTTCTGCGCGTTTACTCTGGCGTACTGAAAAAAGGTAGCTACGTCTACAACGCTACTAAAGATAAAAAAGAAAGAGTATCGCGCCTAGTGCTGATGAAAGCCGACGATCGCATAGACGTAGATGAATTACGCGCTGGCGACTTGGGAGCAACTCTTGGTCTGCAAGACACCTTTACGGGCGACACAATTTGCACCGAAGCTAACCCTGTAATCCTCGAATCGCTGTTTATTCCTGAGCCTGTAATTTCGGTAGCTGTAGAGCCAAAGACAAAGCAGGACATGGACAAACTATCGAAGGCTTTGCAATCGCTCTCGGAAGAAGACCCAACTTTTAGAGTCAGCGTTGACCACGAAACCAACCAAACCGTAATCGCCGGAATGGGCGAATTGCACCTAGAAATTCTTGTAGACCGGATGCTTAGAGAATTTAAGGTAGAAGCAAACGTTGGTGCGCCTCAAGTAGCTTATCGAGAAACTATCCGCAAACCTGTAAAGGCTGAAGGTAAGTTTATTCGTCAAAGTGGCGGTAAAGGTCAGTACGGACACGTCGTAATTGAAGTTACCCCCGGTGAACCTGGTACAGGGTTTGAATTTGTTTCTAAAATCGTTGGTGGCGTTGTACCAAAAGAGTACATCGGCCCAGCAGAACAAGGAATGAAGGAAACTTGCGAATCGGGAATCCTTGCAGGCTACCCTGTAGTAGATATCCGCGCCACCTTGGTAGATGGTTCTTACCACGATGTAGACTCCTCGGAAATGGCATTTAAGATCGCTGGATCGATGGCAATTAAAGAAGCCGTCATGAAAGCTTCGCCCATACTGTTAGAACCGATGATGAAAGTTGAAGTAGAAGCGCCAGAAAACTACCTAGGGGATGTAATGGGCGATCTCAACTCTCGTCGCGGTCAAATCGAAGGCATGGGATCGGAACAAAATCTAGCTAAAGTAACTGCTAAAGTTCCTTTGGTGGATATGTTCGGTTATGCTACCGATATTCGCTCCAAAACCCAAGGTCGGGGTATCTTCTCAATGGAGTTTAGCCACTACGAAGAAGTACCTCGCAACGTCGCCGAAGCAATTATTGCTAAGAGCAAAGGAAACGCTTAATTAGAGTTAGGGATGTAAGTAATACGTTTTAAATTAGAATTAAAACGTATTACTTAACCCATGCTCAAAACTGTTCTAAACTCAAAGTTCAACACTTAAAACTAAATTCAATGGCACGCGCAAAATTTGAAAGGAATAAACCCCACGTCAATATCGGTACGATTGGTCACGTAGATCATGGCAAAACTACGTTAACAGCCGCAATTACAATGACATTGGCGGCTCTAGGACAAGCTACAGGTCGCAAATATGCGGATATCGATGCCGCTCCTGAAGAAAAAGCGCGTGGCATCACAATTAACACCGCTCACGTTGAGTATGAAACTGCAGGTCGTCACTACGCCCACGTAGATTGTCCCGGACACGCTGACTATGTAAAAAACATGATCACTGGTGCAGCGCAAATGGATGGCGGTATTTTGGTAGTATCGGCGGCGGATGGCCCCATGCCCCAAACCCGCGAACATATCTTGTTAGCTAAACAAGTAGGCGTTCCTAATCTAGTTGTGTTCTTGAATAAAGAGGACATGGTAGACGATGACGAATTGATGGAACTTGTAGAACTTGAAGTTAGAGAACTTCTCAGCGACTATGATTTCCCCGGAGACGATATCCCCATTGTTAAAGGATCGGGACTATTGGCGTTAGAAAAAATGACCGAAAACCCCAAAATGCCAAGGGGAGAAGATAAGTGGGTAGATAAAATCTATGAACTTATGGAAGCTGTAGACGCTTACATTCCTACTCCAGAAAGAGACATTGATAAGCCTTTCTTGATGGCTGTAGAAGACGTATTCTCAATCAAAGGTCGCGGTACAGTTGCCACAGGCAGAATTGAGCGCGGAAAAGTCAAGGTTGGCGACTCTGTGGAACTTGTCGGGATTAGAAACACCCGCACAACAACTGTTACCGGAATCGAGATGTTCAAAAAGAGTCTCGATGAAGGAATGGCTGGAGACAACGCAGGCGTACTATTACGCGGACTTGAGAAAGAAGACATCGAGCGCGGGATGGTAATTGCTAAACCCGGTTCGATTACTCCTCACACTCAGTTTGAAGGGGAAGTATACGTTCTGAAGGAAAAAGAAGGCGGTCGCAAGACTCCATTTTTCCCCGGCTACCGCCCACAGTTTTATGTGCGGACAACCGATGTAACTGGCACAATCCGCGCGTTTACCTCTGATGATGGTAGCGAAGCTGAGATGGTTATGCCTGGCGATCGCATCAAAATGACTGTAGAACTAATCAACGCGATCGCTATTGAGCAAGGTATGCGCTTTGCAATCCGCGAAGGTGGTAGAACTATCGGCGCTGGTGTCGT
>JACCVJ010000421.1 GCA_013698215.1 Tatlockia sp.
CATTTGAAGGTTCACCAGTGCGGGATTGGTCATGGACTGGAATACTCGCTCCGTCTAGAACTCAAGGTATTATAGCCCTTTGATCACTCCTCCGGTGCCAGCTCCCTGGAATCCATTAAGAGCCTCAGCAAATTAAACAAACTTTTCATCGTCAAGCTATTTTTTACTGCTTTGCAAGCTTTGGATATCTTTATCTTGTAAAATTCAAATAAAGTCTTAGTGAATTTACTGATGTTTATCAAAACTTCACATAAGGAGAAGATGATTCACTAGGACTTTACGGTGGTTTATAAGGAGCGGTTTTAAGATAGTTACTAAGTAAGCTAAATATGCTTAGACTTTTAAACTTTCGCTCCTATGCTGATTAGCTCTACCAAAAGTACAAAACGCTTCTATTCGTAAATTTGAGGTAATACAGTGAAAGCAGTAATACTGGCTGGTGGATTAGGTACTCGATTGAGTGAAGAAACCACGATTAAGCCTAAACCAATGGTAGAAATTGGCGGTCGTCCGATTTTATGGCACATTATGAAAATTTATTCTGCTTATGGCATTAATGATTTCATCATTTGCTGCGGTTACAAAGGCTACGTAATTAAGGAATATTTCGCCAACTATTTCTTACATATGTCTGATGTAACTTTTGATATGCGATTCAATCAAATGAATATTCATTGCGGGTATGCGGAGCCTTGGCGCGTGACCTTAGTAGATACAGGCGATCAAACCATGACGGGAGGAAGGCTAAAGAGAGTAAGAGAGCATATTGGGAATGAAACTTTTTGCTTTACTTACGGCGATGGTGTTAGCAACGTAAATATTAGAGATTTGGTGACATTTCACAAAGCACAAAAAACTCTAGCTACCTTAACCGCCAGTCAACCACCAGGACGATTTGGCGCAATTTGTTTAGGAGAAGAACAAAGCAAAATTACTAGCTTTCGAGAAAAGCCTGAAGGTGACGGGGCGTGGGTAAATAGTGGTTACTTTGTTTTGGAACCAGAAGTTATTGACTTCATAGCTGAGGATTCTACAATTTGGGAAAAAGAACCCCTCCAAAAGTTAGCAGAAATGGAGCAATTGTCAGCTTTCAAACATGATGACTTTTGGCAGCCAATGGATACTTTGCGAGACAAAAATTATCTCGAAGAACAATGGCAAAGCGGTAAAGCTCCTTGGAAGGTTTGGTAAAGATTAGAGCAAAAATTGTGGTCTTTTCCCGCTCAATGGCAAGCAAATAATGCTTATTTATGCTTGATGTAGGTAAGCAGAAAGCTTAAATTATCAGTTATTCAAATAACAATACAAACTGAATAGACTGCTACGGTATTTGTATTTTAACTACTAGCTTAATATTAGTTTTAAAGGCAAAAATATTCATGTATGATCTGGCAATTATTGGCGGTGGAATTGTTGGTTTAGCTACAGCACTGGCTGCAAGCAAACGTTTTCCCCAAGCGCGAGTTGTAGTATTAGAAAAAGAAAGCAAGTGGGCGTACCATCAAACCGGAAATAATAGCGGCGTAATTCATTCAGGGATTTATTACAAACCTGGAAGTTTTAAAGCAAAGTTTTGTCGAGACGGTAGCCGCTCAATGGTGGAATTTTGTCAAGCCCATGATATCAGTTATGAAGTCTGCGGTAAAGTAATTGTTGCTACAGAAAGCCAGCAATTACCACAACTGGAAAACCTTTATAGGCGTGGTTTAGAAAACCAATTGAAAGTTACCCAGCTTCAGCGCGAACAAGTAAAGGAAATTGAGCCTCACGTTAGCTGTGTAGCAGGGCTTAAAGTCTTTACAACTGGGATTGTAGACTATAAACAGGTATGCCAAAAATATGCCGATTTGGTTCAATCTTTAGGGGGCGAATTACGGCTTAATACCAAAGTTGATAAAATTCGCCAAGTGGGTGAAAATCAAGTATTGGAGACGAATCAAGGTGCTTTTGAGACGCGCTTTGTAGTCAATTGTGCTGGATTGCATAGCGATCGCATTTCTAAATTATTCCAAGTAGATCCTCAAGCTAAGATCGTACCTTTTCGCGGGGAATATTACGAACTTACCCCCGAAAAGCGCCACTTAGTCAACACTTTAATTTATCCCGTACCTAACCCAGATTTTCCTTTTTTGGGCGTTCACTTTACAAAAATGATTGATGGTAGCGTCCACGCTGGGCCCAATGCAGTTTTGAGCTTTAAGCGTGAAGGGTATAAAAAAACAGATTTTAACTTACGTGACTTTACGGAAGTTATGACCTATCCTGGTTTTTGGAAATTAGCAGCAAAACACGCTGACGAAGGTATCCAAGAAATCATCCGCTCTTTTAGTAAAACGGCATTTTTGCACAGTTTGCAAAAGTTAATTCCTGAAATTAAAGCCGATGATATAGTGCCAACTCATGCGGGAGTCCGCGCCCAGGCTTTAAAACGCGATGGTCAGCTTGTAGACGACTTTTTGATAGTTCAGGGCAAAAACTCCGTCCACGTTTGCAATGCACCTTCTCCGGCGGCGACATCGTCTCTAGAAATTGGCAAAGCGATCGCCCAAGCAATTCCGGAATTACAGCATTTGCAAGTTAAAGTTAAAGTATAGAGTTATACAAGCAAGATGAAAGTATTAGTAACAGGTACAGAAGGCTATCTTGGTTCATTATTACCGCCCTTATTGATGGAGAAGGGACACGAAGTATTGGGAGTAGATACCGGGTATTACAAAGTTGGTTGGCTGTACCACGGGACGACAGTAACCGCTAAAACCCTAAATAAAGATATTCGCCATATAACTACCGAGGACTTGGCGGGAGTAGAAGCGATCGTGCATATGGCGGAATTGTCTAACGATCCTACCGGACAACTTTCGCCGACAATTACTTACGATATTAATCATAAAGGCTCGGTACGCTTGGCAAATATAGCCAAAGCTGCAGGAATCCGGCGGTTTGTGTATATGTCTTCTTGTAGTGTCTATGGCGTAGCAACCGAAGGCGATGTGACCGAATCATCTCCTGTTAATCCGCAAACAGCTTACGCCGAGTGTAAGACATTTGTAGAGAGAGATTTGCAACTAATGGCAGATGACAACTTCTCACCTACATTTATGCGGAATGCAACAGCTTTTGGTGCTTCGCCAAGAATGCGCTTTGATATTGTGTTGAACAATTTATCGGGACTTGCTTGGACGACTAAAGAAATTAAAATGATTAGTGATGGTACGCCTTGGCGACCTTTAGTTCATGCTTTAGATATCTGTAAAGCAATTTATTGTGCGCTAGAAGCACCCCGCGATATTATCCACAACCAAATTTTTAATGTTGGCGATACAGCAAATAATTATCGAGTTAAAGAAGTTGCGGAAATTATTGCTAAAACTTTTACTGGTTGTCAGCTAACTTTTGGGGAAAATGGCTCAGATAACCGTAGTTATCGAGTCGATTTTGAGAAGATTAATAAAAATTTGCCTGGATTTAAGTGCGATTGGAATGCGGAACGCGGTGCGGAACAGTTATTTAATCTATTCCAGCAAATCGATCTAACTTCTGAGGATTTTTTATCTAGAGGATTCACGCGCTTAAAACAATTGGAATATTTGATTCGTACTCAACAAATCGATCGAGATTTCTTTTGGATTAAGTAGTTTTTACAATTGATAGTGTTAATTAAAAGTGTCATCTACTTGCTAAACCCAAATTACCCCTCAAACAATCTATGACCACTCAATGCCGTTTTTGTCACAATCTCCTGCAACATACTTTTGCCGACTTGGGACTTTCGCCCATTGCCAACGATTACATCAGTAAAGAGCAACTACATCGCGCCGAAAAATTTTACCCTTTGCATACTTATGTCTGTGAAAAATGCTTTTTGGTACAAATAGAAGACTTTGAATCTCCCGAACATATTTTTGGAGATGGTGACTACGCTTACTTTTCCTCTTTCTCTGATAGTTGGCTAAAACACGCCAAAGCTTACACCGATTTGATGGTAGAAAACTTTGGATTTAATGCTAGTAGTCAAGTAATTGAAATAGCTAGTAATGACGGCTATTTGCTGCAATATTTTAAAGAAAAAGGTATCCCAGTTTTAGGAGTAGAACCCGCAGGAAATACAGCAAAAGTAGCAGAGGAAAAAGGCATTCCTAGCTTGGTTAAATTCTTTGGCGTAGAAACGGCTAAAGGGTTGGTAGCTGACGGAAAACAGGCAGACTTATTACTAGGAAATAATGTATTAGCTCACGTGCCAGATTTAAATGATTTTGTTGGAGGAATGAAAATTGTTTTGAAGCCAAAGGGCATTATTACAATGGAGTTTCCCCATTTATTACAATTGATGGAGCAAAATCAGTTTGATACAATTTATCACGAGCATTATTCCTACTATTCGTTTTTAACTGTTAGCCAAATTTTCGCATCTCATGGAATAATCTTATTTGATGTCGAAGAAATACCGACTCATGGCGGATCGCTGCGGATTTATGGGCAGCACGAGGGGGGCGATCGCCAAATAAGTAATCGCGCTACTAAGTTAAAAGAAAAGGAAATTGCCGCCGGGTTAGATAAGCTAGAACCTTACTTAAGTTTTGGCGAAAAAGTTAAGGAAACAAAACGCAAACTTTTGAGTTTCTTAATTGAAGCAAAATCTCAAGGAAAAGTAATCGCCGCTTACGGTGCGCCAGCTAAAGGTAATACGCTATTAAATTACTGCGGTGTAGGAACAGATTTTATTGACTATACCGTCGATCGCAGTCCTTACAAACAAAATTTGCTTTTGCCTGGTACGCATATTCCAATTATGCACCCCGACCATATCAAAGAAACTAAGCCAGATTACTTACTAATTTTGCCTTGGAATCTTAAAGATGAAATTATTTCCCAAGCTTCCTTTATTCGAGAGTGGGGGGGAAGTTTTGTTGTGCCAATTCCAGAGGTGCAAGTTTTTTCATGATTTTTAATACCACAATCTTACAGGGTGCATTTATTATCGACATTGAGCCAAAATCGGATATTCGGGGTTTTTTTTCTCGGACTTTCTGCGCCCAAGAATTTATTGAGCATGGTTTAGAAGTTACAAACGTTCAGTGCAGCATCGCTTTTAATCACAAACAGGGAACTATTCGGGGGATGCACTACCAAGATCATCCCCTCGCCGAAGCTAAGTTAGTGCGCTGTACCTCTGGCGCTATTTACGATGTCATTGTGGATATGCGCCCCAATTCTCCTACTTACTTAGCTCATATTGGCGTAGAACTTAGCGCCCAAAATCGCCGCAGTTTGTACGTTCCAGAAATGTTTGCTCACGGCTACCAAACTCTGAGCGATGATACTGAAGTTGGGTATCAAATGAATAAGTTATATACACCGGGGTGCGATCGCGGCTTGCGTTATGACGATCCAATTTTGGGTATCCAATGGCAGTTACCAGTTAGTGAAATTGCTGATAAAGATTTGGACTGGGCTTTACTAGAGTCGATGCTTGTCGGCGTTGAATTGGAAGTTCAGCACAAGTAGCTACGCCAGCTTATAAGTTGTGAACTTGTACAATGATGAGTTATAGGCAGTTTTTAGTCAACCTAATTATTCAGTGCAACAGCATAAATTGCTAGGAGGTAATAACAGTGGACTCAATTTTTTTTGATGCTAAGTTAGGCGATGAAGATCGCAGACACCATTTATACAACGGACAGATATTCGTTTATTCTACTTGTCCAAGTGCAATCGCCATGACAAAATTTGCTCGCGAGATGATTGAGGAGGCTTTTGCTCCATTAGATCCACGAAAGGCACAATATAGCCTCTATGTCGAGGAATATGTGGCAATTTTGGCTAAATTGAAGCCAGCTTTTATTCATCATCCTAAGTCAAAGCAATTTCTTCAGGGAATTTTAAGCGAACTAGGTTGTGACTTGAATAAAACTTACTTTGATGTACCACGCATGAGAACTTCAACCAGTGACAGCTATCTAAGTTCGGGAATTGCTTACGCCTTCCATCCTCATCGCGATACTTGGTATTCTGCGCCTGCTTGTCAGCTAAATTGGTGGTTTCCTATTTATGATGTTGAGCCAAATAATGTTATGGCTTTCCATCCCCGCTATTGGAGCCAGCCCGTGAAAAATGGCTCCAGTAGTTACAACTATTATGAATGGAACAAGAAAAACCGCAAAAACGCCGCTCAACATATCAAAAAAGATACGCGCAAGCAACCCCACGCCGAAGAACCAATAGAAATCGAACCCCAGTTAAGAATTGTTTCTCAACCTGGTGGAGTAATGATCTTTTCCGGCGCGCAGATGCACTCAACAGTACCCAATAATTCTGGTAGTACGCGCTTTAGTATCGATTTTCGTACTGTGCATCTTGATGATGTAGTAGCAAAACGTAGTGCGCCAAACGTTGATTCTGCTTGTACGGGAACAACTATGAGGGACTACTTACGTGGTAATGACTTTGCTGGTATACCTGAAGATATAGTTGCTCTCTACGATGGAAAACCACCAGCCGCCGACGATGTGCTGGTTTTCCAGCCTGCAATTTTAAATAGTTAGGCTCCAAATGCGATCGCACTTTTAATTTTTTGGTAACTCATGGCAATTAAAAAATACAACATTCTTGGTGCGATCGGTTTGATTCCCGCCGCCGGAGAGGGCAAGCGAATTTCCCCCTTACCTGGTAGCAAAGAGTTGTATCCAATTGGCTTTCAAGTAGCAACCGATGGTAGTTTGCGCCCCAAAGTAGTTTGTCATTACTTACTAGAAAGTATGCGCCTGGCTGGTATTCGCAAGGCTTATTTGCTTTTACGACCCCATAAGTGGGATATTCCGGCTTATTTGGGCGATGGAACGCTGGTAGACATGAATTTAGGATATTTAGTCGTAAGTTCGCTATTTGGCGTTCCCTATACCTTGGATCGCGCCTATGAGTTTGTGCAAGATGCGGTAATTACTTTAGGTTTTCCTGATATTATTTTTCAACCCCAAAACGCTTTTGGGCAATTATTGGCGCACCTAAGCGATTCTGAGGCAGATTTGGTTTTAGGTGTTGTCCCTTTTGACCAACCCCATAAAGGCGGAATGGTTGATTTTGATGCCAATGGCTGCGTTAGTCTTGTCCTAGATAAGCCGCAACAAAGCACCCTGCGTTATAGCTGGTTTACCGCAGCCTGGATACCAAGTTTTACAGAGTTTTTGCACCAATATTTAGCTAATCAGCCAATTGTGCCACCGCAGGAGGTTTTGATTAACGATGTGATTCAAGCAGCTATTGATAGCGGTTTAAAGGTAGAGGTAGAGGTATTTGAAAATGGTAGTTTTCTTGATATTGGTACTCCTGAAGATTTAATTCGCGCTGTTCGCAAGGGGGCAAGTCAAGTATAAAATTACTGCGTTGAAAGCGGAAAAATAGTAATTGTTGAATTAAATAATTAGAGGAAAAATGATTGTAGAAAGTTTAGATATTGAACGGAATAAAACTGACGATATTGGGCAAAGTATGTATCAGTTGATAACCAAACTATATCCAATTTGCCGCAGTATTACGGGTGATGGGTTTCGAGAAACTTTAAGTATTATTAAAGAGGATATTTCCCTTGAAGTTCATGAAGTACCTACCGGAACAGAGGTATATGATTGGACTGTGCCGAAGGAATGGAATATTAAAGATGCTTATATTAAAAACTCTCAGGGTGAAAAAATTGTAGATTTTAATAATTCTAACTTGCACGTTGTAAATTACAGCGTACCCGTCCAGCAAAAAATGAGTTTAGAAGAACTAAAAACCCATTTATTTACGTTGCCCGATTATCCTGATTGGATTCCTTATCGAACCTCTTATTACAAGGAAAGTTGGGGATTTTGTCTAACTCATAAACAATATTTAGAGTTGCAAGACGGCGAAACTTATGAAGTAGTTATTGATTCTTCTTTAGAAGCTGGTCATTTAACCTATGGTGAATATTTTATTGCTGGAGAAACCAGCGAAGAAGTCTTGATTTCTTGCCATAGCTGTCATCCTTCTTTATGTAATGATAATCTCTCAGGAATCTCGGTGGCTGTGTTTTTAGCTCAACACTTGAGTAAATTATCTCTGCATTATTCTTACCGATTTCTGTTTATTCCTGGCACAATTGGCTCGGTAACTTGGCTATGTCACAATGAAGCCCAAACCCGTAATATTAAACATGGTTTGGTTTTGACTTGTGTAGGCGACGGGGGTAAGTTTACTTATAAAAAAAGCCGCCAAGGTAGTGCAGAAATTGACAAAATTGCTGAGTATGTATTAGCAAATTCAGGAAACGAGTATGAAGTAATTGATTTCTTTCCCTATGGCTATGACGAACGACAATATTGTTCGCCCGGTTTTAATTTGGCGGT
>JACCVJ010000431.1 GCA_013698215.1 Tatlockia sp.
CAACATTGCTACTTCTACGACCAAATTCCCAACGCATAACAGTTTCCCTGTGATTTTAATTGCCAGTTTGATTTAATACTCGTACAACTTGCAACCTACTTGAGTGTTATTTGTGGGCTTTCAACCAATACGCACAGCGACAGATTTTAGTAACTTCTAGCGCTGGAATGATTTTAATTTTGTGCAGGTTTGAAAAAATAGTCTTGCTTAGGGCTTTAGCAAAGAGACGCAGATATGCCGCAGTATTTTGGATTAGGGACAATTGAACAACTTGCGATCGCACTTGCAATAGTGTTTATCAGCTTAAAATTGAAACAGATCCAAGCCCGACGGCGACCTATGCTAAAAACAATCAAAGGAATTTACCAAGATGGACAAGTTCATCTCGCCGAGCTACCACAAGATGTTAGCGAATCCCAAGTTCTTGTCACCTTTCTCGATCCTAGCAAAATCGATCCCGTCAAACTACGCCAACTGATAGATCGGTTGGAAACAATTGCGGGTATTGGGCAAGGCTTTGAGGAACTCAATGCTGGTCAAATCATCAAGACGACATTGTTACCCCAATAACATAGACAAGCAATGAACGAGCAGAACAATCTGAAAGTGCCTACTATTGTCGAGAAAATTTTATCTGACACTCTAGTAATAGGGTTCCAAATGGCATCTGAACCGTTAGCAGGTTCGTTGCTGAGAACTTTAGCTGCAAGTAAACCCAGTGGTAATTTATTAGAACTTGGTACTGGTACGGGTGTTTCTACAGCTTGGCTACTTGACGGCATGGACAAAGACTCACAGCTTGTCTCAGTGGAAAATGACTGTACATTAGCTTCTATTGCTCAAAAATATTTGGGTCAAGACCAACGCCTCACTTTTCGAGTGGAAGATGCTGAAGCTTTTGTTGAAACTTTATATAAGAGTAGTCGTCAGAAGTTTGACTTGATTTTTGCCGATACATGGGCAGGAAAATATACTCACCTTGATGAGGTGTTGTACATTCTGAAGCCAGGAGGTTTTTATGTCATAGACGATATGCTGCCTCAGACAAACTGGCTAGAAGGTCATGAACTCAAAGCTAGCTTACTCGTTTCAGAATTGGATAGCAGGAGCGACTTGGTTATCACAAAACTCAATTGGGCCAGTGGCATTATTATTGCAACAAAACTGTAATGACAAAACCTTGAACAAAAATATGATCGAGAATCTTGCACCAGACATTTTCCGGCAGCGACTGCTAATTGAGAGTTTCTACACTATTGATATCAGTAAAAAGACTTTAGAGAAATATCTTCTTGATGTTGCTGAATATCTTAGCCTTCGGACATATGGCAAGCCTATTATCTTTGCGCCTACTTCAGGCATGGGTCAAGAAAAAAATGCAGGATACGATGCCTTTATTCCGCTTATTGACTCTGGCATCTCCGCCTACTTTTGGAGCAATGCTAAGTTTTTCTCGATTGTGATTTACACCTGCAAAGGTTTTGATGAGCAAGCAGCCATCGACTTCACACGAAAATACTTTGCTGTATCGAGTGAGATAGCCAGCGCCTCGTTCTAGTACAAATGCAGCAGAGCAATTCTGTTGCACGCCAACCTTATAAAGATGATGCAAACATCAATTTAAGAAGAACTAGCTACAACGAGGGAAAAAGTGCGATCGCCCTTGCTAAACTTACATAAATAAGCGATCGCATCTAGTAATTAAACTAAAAAGCGATCGCCTACAATCAAACCTACTTATCTAGAAATCCTTGAATTTTTTGCCCCAACTCTTGCCTATGGGAGGTGTTGAGCAAATAGCGGTTGATAAACCAAATAGAATAGCCAATTCCAACTAATTCAAAGGTTGGTGCTACCAAAGGAATCTCATTAATAGCTACTATCACCGCTAGGCTGACTCGAAACGCAATGATTGCGCCAAAAATCAGTCCCAAGTTGATTAATAGTGATTGACTCTCGCTAAAAAAACTGCCTAAATTTTCTGATAGTTGCGATAAAAAGTCTACAACCTGAGTAACTAGCCATTGTCCTTTTTGGACAGATTGACTGGTAGGGGAGAAAGCTGTCTGAGGTTCAGGCTCTATAACT
>JACCVJ010000444.1 GCA_013698215.1 Tatlockia sp.
AACCATCCGGAGATGGAATGGATGCTCTCATCGGGTCAAGTTCCTCTTTCCCTCCGAAGTTTGAACTATAACTAGGTATGTATTGTGAGTTAAGCATATCTCGATGCTCCCAATTTACGAATGAAGAATTAAACGGAGTTTGAGATTGCACAGCCAATACTTTTCCGAACCCGTAAATAAAGGTTTTGTCTTTTCCTCCATCTTTCTTTACTTCCGTTAAAATATCGCCTCCAAATAATGAAGATCGAACGTAATATTTTTCGTCCTGCTCTTCATATGTTTGCGTATCTTGATTGTAATTTAAAACCTTCTCCTTTACGACTTGTCCTTCCCCGTCACTCCATCTCGAGTGTTGATAATTATTAGTTTCGGTTGTGTAGGAAAGCAATCCGTCAGCACCATATTTGAATTGCCTTGTATATGTCGGGACAGTACCGGAAAAAAAGTCCATTTTGGTAAATCTTCCATCTGCATCAAACGAACTTCTTCCAACGACACCGTTCGAAGCCGTTGTCTCCGTCATTCGATTGTTTGAATAAGTGTAAGTTTCAGGAGGAATACTGTCTTGCCCCCGCATAAATCCAACAGGTTTATGCTCAGACGTTACGTTTCCCCACGTATTATACCCGAATGAATACTTATACAATGTTCTGTCAGTTCCTGTTGTAGCACCTTCTCCTCTTGCCCACGTTCCCGTTGCCGCTCCGGTTAACCTTCCCACATGGTCATAACGATATGAGCGGTCACTATCGTCAAAGTCACTGTAATGCTCATCTTTAGCGAATTTAATGCTTCCGTCAGGCGTATACTGATACTGCTTTTTTATAGCCGGATCCGGGCTGACACCAGCCTTTCTAACCAACTCGGTTTCAGGTAAAAGGCGATTATTGTAAGTTAAATTAGAACTAACGCCGTTACCTCCGACCATTTCTTTCACTGCTCCCCACGCTCTATATGCCACGCTATCAATAATAGTGTTAACTCCAAAGCCGTTCCCTTTCACCTGTGATATTCTTCCTACTTTGTCTAGTTCATAGTCAGTTCGTGCTCCATAAGGGTCGGTTATACTTTTTAATGAACCCGCCAAGTGATAATCATAAACAATCTTAAAACTGTTGTTGGGAAGCGGCGCGTTAGGCATAGCAACGACATTAGCTCCACTGAATGTTCGGGTTTCTGCTGTAAGTCTTGAGAGTTGATCATATTGATAAGCTATTGTCCCAAAACCGTCGGTCATTTGAGTTCGATTGCCAGTATCATCATATAAAAAATTTACTGGAGCACTCGCGGAGATTTCCAGAGTGTCTGGCGGCAGCGGATTCGGAATGGTATAACTGATTTGTTCAACTAGTCCTCGATTGTCATAAGTGAAGTTTTCTATTACGTTTCGCGCATCAATCACAGAAGAAATACTATCATCTAAATTATAGTTATAAGTTATATTGGTATTGGCATTTTGTTCAGGTCGCTGTTCGGTTTTAATTCGTCCATGTCCGTCGTAAGTTACACTCATCTGTTGATAAGTATTGTTCGGATTCTCTGCACCAGCGTACTGCTTCGTTTGTGTAACTTGGTCGCGCCCGTTAAAAACTTGAACGGTCGTTGTGTAGGGCGTGATGCCGTCCCAGCCCATCACTTCAGTTTTGTAAGTTCTGCCTAAGATGTCGGCGTAAATTTTCTGCGTTCGTCTGGCATTAACGGTCGGCTGGTCGTCGCGCGGAACGAGTTCGCCTTGAACGGTCGTCACCTGCCCGCCCGCGCAACCGCAGCCTTCGTAGCTGATGAGAATGTCCGAAGCATTCAGAGCGGTCGTATCCGCGCCGTCGGTGTTTATCTTCCTGACGACTCTGCCCTTCCAATCGTATTTTTGATACGTCCACAGCCAGCCTCTTGCCTGGTCGTCGCCCGCCGGATTCCAATTGGAATCAATCTCGGTCGGAACGCTTTGGCGTTTCACCTGTCCGAGAATGTCGTATTCAATTAACGAGCCGCTCCAGGTCGTCGTGTTTCCGCTTGTATCGAATGACATCGGCGTTCTCGATTGTCTGACTCTACCCGCGCCGTCCGTGAAGGCTTCCGATAAAACTTCATCCGCCGCGTCCGCACCGTTATTATTCGTGTCAACAATCGTCGAATAGACTTTCGAATGCACCTCGCGGTCGGATTGTGAATAGTCGTAGCGCGTGTAGGTGCCGTTGTTGACCAGGGTTTCCTTCAACAATCTTCCGATTGAATCGTAATCTCTAATCGTTTCCTTACCGATCGTATTTCCGGCGGGCGCGGGCGATTTTGCCCAGACGTTCGCGCCAATATCATAGCGATATTTTACCTGCGAGAAGTTATTCGCCGGGTCGGTTATCTTCGTCGGATAGGCATATGTATTTCTTGATGTCGTCGTGTCGTTAAACGAATCGAGATAGCTGATCTTTACCGCACGAGTCGTTCCCGCCGCGGTGCCCGGCGTGATTTGTGAAACCACTCCGCCCGCCGTGTTGTATTTTATGCTCGACGAAACCGTTGACCCGTTATTAACATCGTGCCGCGTCGTTGAAGTCAGGTTGCCTCTGCCTGTCATAAAACTTGCGCCGTAGTTTGTGTTGTCGTGTTGAATCACCGACGAGATGTTTTGTTCGGTTCCCGTAAAACCGTCCGGGTCGGCGTCGTAGGCGTAAGTTACTTTTGACATTAAGAGGTCGGTTTCGTCATAGAGTTTTTGCTCGAGTGGCAAACCGATAATACGTCTCGCTAAATAAGCGTTATCCCAATTATAGTCGGTCGTCGCCCGCTTAAGGACGGTCGTCTGATTCGTGTCATAGACCTTCACTTCCGAGACCAATCCAAAACGCGAAGCGGTCGTACTGCCCGCTTGCATCAGATAATCAACGGTAGTCTTTTTGGTGTTCGATGCGTCGCCGACTCTCGATTCTGCAACGCGCGGATTAATTTTGTAAATCTGCGTCTCATCGTCCTGCTTCCAAACGGTACGCGTCCATCGCTGTTGTATGTTTTGAGCGAGATCTTCCGTCCCGAAGGGCAAGCCTTCGGTCCAATTGCCCGCCGGGTGATACCACGTTTTTGATTTAGTGTTGTGCGGCGCGTTTTCCATCCAGACCTCGACGACATCCGCCGCGCCGACCGCGCCACCGCCGCCGGTAAACGTTTGATTGGCGGCAAAAGAGTTATGAACAACCGTTTCCTGATTGTTGTTGAAGTTCTCGATTTTGTTATATGTAGTCGAAAAGCGCGGGCAATCCGATTGCCCGGCGGTCAGTGTTTCCCCAATGTCCGTCCATACAGAATTCAACTCGTGTTCCGACGAGTCCGCCGCCACATTCCTGATTTTCCATACCTGCCCGTAATTGTTGTACTGAAACGTCGTCGAATTGCCTGCCGGGTAAGTTATCTGCTGGAGAACCTTGATATTCGTGCCGCCCGATGGTCCGAAGACTCCTATGCCAGTGGCAAAGTTCGGGGTAATCGGCGTGAGCGTGTAACTGAACGTCGCGTAGGTGTGCTGGAAGGCGGTTCCCTCTCCGTTACCTGCTTTCCACTCTTGTTTGATGGTGGTCGGATAAAATTCGCTGTCATACTGCACGGTGATAACTCGACCCAATGTATCCGTGACTGATTGCAAAAGTCCGTATTCGCTATCGTGAACGACGGTGATGAAATTGCCGTTGCGGTCTTTGATTTGATTCAACCGGTAAGCTCCCGCCTTCCAGCCGTATTTCATCTGCGTGCCGTCAGTAGTTTTAACGGTCAGCGTTTTATCTTCCACCGCTTGATTCGGTCCGCCGACATCAACGCTCAACTGCGTGTAAGATGAATCAACCGTTTCATAAATTCCAGAGGCGGCATCCTGCCGAAACTCCACTCGTCCGCCCGACGGCGTGACCATCAGGTAGGAATACTTTTGCGTCAACCCATTGTAATAACTCGGCTCGATGGTCGGGAAGCCGAAACGAAAACCCGGCGAGACGTTCGAGTTGTCGGCATCAAAGACCATTGTGTTCGAGGTTGGCTCTTTGGTCCAGACGAGCGAGTTGTAGGAGATGCCGAACCCGGCATCCAAGCCCGCCCTGCCCGGAAGTCCGACCAATCCGGTTCCCCAACCGAAATTCCTCGAATACAAATCGGTGCCGCCGGTTTGGTTTTTCGGAGCGAGCCGCGCGTTTGCCAAATTGTAGGTGAGAACCTGTCCGCCGATTTGTTTCAGGTAAGCTGACGGCACTGCCGTGTCGCCGACGATGCCGAGTTGGTGATACTCGTAAGTGTTGAAAGTCGGATCGGAACTTTTGACGATATACCACACGCCGGTAGTCGGTCGCCAGACGGCAAAATCCGCTTTGCCGTCTGTGTCACCGTCGTAGTTGGCGGGAGCCGGCTGATCACCGTAATTGCCCCACGTTTTTGACAGGTAAGAACCGTCGTTCGTCGAGCTTTTATAAACATACCAGGTGCCGTTCGACGGGCGGTAAACGGCAAAGTCCGTCTTACCGTCGCCGTCGTAATCGGCTGGCACGGGCGTG
Source organism: Tatlockia sp. (assembly GCA_013698215.1). Classification (GTDB taxonomy): domain Bacteria; phylum Cyanobacteriota; class Cyanobacteriia; order Cyanobacteriales; family Chroococcidiopsidaceae; genus Aliterella. Next base: position 4,530 of record JACCVJ010000444.1, read on the forward strand.
TCGGTTCCCGCACCCCATTGAAGATAAGTGAAGCTGTAGCTGCTCGCGCTTAAAAGCACATACCAAGTTGCGGTCGAAGCACGAAAGACGGCGTAATCCATCTTCGAGTCGCCGTCATAGTTGCCGGGAACGGGAATGTCGCCTTCTTGCCCAAATTGCCTTGTGGTAATTGTGCCGGTCTCTGCCTCCCTAACCTCCCAGGTGCCGTTTGACGGTCGAAAAACGGCAATGTCCGCCTTGGCATTGCCCACATAATCGCCTGAAACAACTTTATCGCCTGGCTGCCCGAAGAAATTGATGTTCTGGTCTGGAATGTTTGAACTGTTTTTGATTGTCCAAGTTCGCGCATAATCGGTGAATATGGCGAGGTCGGTTATCCCGTCGCCGTCGTAATCGGCGGGTGCCGCCGCCGTTCCCGTGCCGAGCGAAACGGTCGTGAAAGTGCCGCTCGAACTGTTCTTGATTTTCCACTCGCCGCTGGTCGGTTGCCAGCGCGACGCGTCCGCTTTGCCATCGCCGTCAAAATCGAAATTGGTCGTTCCCTGAGCAAATGGAAGCGGCGCGGCGGGCGCGATTGGCTCAACGCTAGATTCCTCTTCGGATGTCGTTTCATCCATCTCCGCTTCGGTGGTTACTACTATAGTTGTTTCCGCTTTATCTGTTTTTGCTTTACTAGCCGGAGACGAACCGTTCGGCGAAACGAAAACTAACGGTGCAATAAAAGATGTCAGAGATGAAATCGAAGGAGCGAGCGAAGTCGAAGCTCTTTTCCAGAAGGTCGGCACTTTTGCCATTGCAAAACCTTCGGGCAGAGTCGGTGTCGTAAAAATACCCGCCATAAACCGGTATCCGTCCGCTAAATGAGTGTTAAGCGAAACGGCGGTTGAAAGCGTCGTGTTCGTTAGCGAGCCGGACAAAGGGTTTGAACTTGGAGAGCTATAAACAAACGGCTCGGCAGGAGGAGCGGAAACAGGTGCCGGGAACCGGTTAGCAATTGAAGGGGTTTGAGCGGCGGTTGTCTGCGCCTGTCCGAAGAAGATGAGCGGCAGCAAGAGCGCGGTCATCAACAACACCGATACGGAGCGCACAGCTAAATTCCATCCATTTACAAATTTGATTGACCTTAAACCACGCTCGACAAGATAACCGTTCCGCGCTTTTTGATTGTTCCGTCCCTGAATACGCACTTTCATCCTTTTGATTTCCCCTCTTTCCGATTTTTTGTCAGTCGTACTGAGACAAGAGATGCGTTAGGATGCAAATTGGGTATAAACATCTTGGCGTATTCGTGCCACAGATTTTTATGATCCGTCCAAAGAGTAGTTACTGGTTACTCGTCGGGCTTTTTATTTTCGAACGTCTATTTCGATTAAATTTCGGCTTGAATTTTAATTAATTTAATTATTTTAGGACAGCACAAATACACTTTTAATGCAGCTAAAACTTCAAGCTAAAAAGTCATTTTTAATTGCTTACTTTGCTACTACTGGTTGTGAATTCCGTAAAGTACAAATTCCCTATAATATCTAATCGTCTTTATTGAGAAACGTAAGACCTGCTACTAATCTGATCTGGAGAACTTGAGTGAGTAAACTTTATGAAAATATACAAAGACTTGTCAAGGAAAAATAAGGAATTATTTCAATCTAAAAGCAGCGTTTAGAATAACTTAGGTTTTCTAACCATAGTTAAATTATTTCACGTTATTATTTTAGCCGAGTTTTTAGTTTAGCCGAGTTTTTAGCGGCTCGAACTATTTTTACTAAACATCAATGTTAACGGAGAATTAACATCGTCAATTTGTATATCATAGCCCGCAAAACCGAAATACTTTCATTTCACTTCCGTCAGCACCCTAGATAAAAAAACAATTCTATCCGACACAACAAACATTCTTTTCGGGAAAGTTATTTGATTCTTCAACAAGATCGATTTTTCAAAACATTTTACAATTAGAAATCTGCAAGGTTTTTAAGGAGTCCAAAACTGATGATAATCAGGGTGTCAAATAACCCCTTGAAAACGAGCCTTCTAAAACGCTTGATTTCAGGCGGTTTTAAGATTTGATTCGGGAGTGTCAGAAAACATTACTTTTTTGACACCCTTATTCAAGGTTTTCGCGTAAATAGCCTTTCATCATAATAAGAATTATGAAAGGCTATTTTTGATATCTTAAATGATAAATGTTGGAAATTTTTCGATACAAAAAAGTTGTTGACAAAGTTCCGTAAATACATTTTAATAGCAAGCACTCACAATCGGATTTTTAAGAGCAAAAGCTATAACTTGTTTTGCGTCGTATTTTATTTATTGTTGGAAAGATCACATTACATATCCATAAGTAAAAGTCAGAATCATGGACACCATGAAAAATGAACATATAAAAAGGGTCAGTCGGCTTTTTAAGCACCTACTCCTAGAAAGACAATCTCCAAAGTATTTGGACTGGTTAGAGACAGTATCAATCGCTCACAAACATTTTAAAGAAATAAAAGATGAAAATCTTATTGAAGTTGATACAGGATTTTTGGATAAAGCCATGCTTTTGGAGGAATACAAATTACATATCGACCTGTATAAGCATTACCTAACTGTAGTCGCCACATTTAACGGATTTTACTATGCGGTCACAGGCGGATTTCTTACATATTACTTCAATCAGATCAATGTTATGCCTTATCTAAATTGGTCTTTAATATTCTTTATTATTATGAGCTTGTCTTTCGCCATAATATATAACGAATCTTGGCGTTCATTTGAAAAGTCTGTAGAACAAGTTGAGCGTATTGCACTTACTTTAGGCTTTGCAGGAACAGAGGTTCGGGCGCTTAGTATGGCACTAGGCGCATCTTCACTTTTATTTTTCATTGTTACTTTAGGTTTCTTTCTTATCTTTATATTAAAGCTCTTTGAGATGGTCAAGTTTAAATGGATAGAAAACTCTCTCTCCTCCCTTTATTTTTAATTTTCAATTCCATTTCAAATTCCAATGGACTTTTGTATCCCAGACTTGAATGTAATCTCACTCGATTGTAATAGCCTTCGATGTAGCTGAAGACTTCCGATTTTGCCTGCTCGACATCTTCAAAAACTCCACCTTCAAGTAGTTCGGTTTTGAACCGCGAGAAAAAACTCTCCGCTTGCGCGTTGTCATAACAATTGCCTTTCCCGCTCATACTTTGGCGGAAACAATTTGTTCGTAACAGGAAACGAAACTCATTCGCTGCATACTGGCTTCCTCGATCTGAATGAATGATGGCTCCGGCTTTGACTTTTCCTTTCATTATTGCTTTCTTTAAGGCTGAAATAATCAGTTCAGCCGTCATCGTTTCCGCCACACTCCAGCCGATGATGCTTCTCGTCACCTTGTCTTGCCAAACTGCCAAATAACAAAACTTCCCATTTCCGAGCGGCAAATAAGTAATGTCTCCGACGATGATTTTGCCGGCGGCGCATTCTTCAATCTTCACTTGAGCCAATAAATCAGGCGAGGCGCGTGTCCCTTTAGAATCAGTTGTTTTGGGCTGAAAACTCTTTGGCTGCATGGCTTTTAGGCCTTCTTCTTGCATCAATTTCCGAATCTTCAAGCGTCCAACTTTGACTCCTGATTTGGCTAAAGCTGCTTTGATTCTTCGCGTTCCATATCGCTTTCGATCTTCCCAATAACAATCCTTGATTAAATCCACTAACTTTTTCCGCTTCAAACACGGCGGTTTGGTTAATCGCTTGAGCCACGCATAATATCCGCTGTGGCTCACTTCCATCACCCGACAGAGCAGTTTGATTGGATAATTGGCTTTTTCCTGCTCAACAAAAACATAGCGTTTTAGCTTCCTCTGCCGAAGATAAGAGCCGCCTTTTTTAGGATTTCATTCTCCATTTCGACTTCTTTAAGCCGTTTCTTGAGTTCCAAAACTTCTTGTTCGGCAGAAGAACTTTTCTCTAATTTGGCTTTTTTCCAGTTATGGAGAACGCCTTCTGCCACGCCCAACTCTCTGGAAACTGAAGCTACTGATTGACCAGCTAAAATCTTTTTAACCGCTTGTCGCTTAAATTCATCATCATATTTTCTCATCATACTCTCATTTTATCAGAGAGAGTTTTGATTCCACTTTTGTTAGACCACCTCACTTACAGCTACTATAATTCTTGGAATTCATCACTGTTCTATCTCTGTTTTTTGGTAGTGTTAGAATACAAGTAGTTTTTTGACACCTTTTCTTTTGTTCTTTATCCTGCATTTATGAGAGTAGGAATTTATGCTCGCGTTTCAACGCACGACCAACAAACCTTGCCGATGCAGCTCGAAAAGATGAAAGAATATATAGAGCATCGCGGCTGGATTTTGACGGCAGAAGTCGAAGAAGTCGGATCGGGAGCGAAAACACGCCCCAAACGCGAAGAACTTGTGCGAATGGCAAAACGCCGGGAGATTGACGTGATCCTTGTTTGGAAGCTTGACCGCTTTGGTCGCTCGCTTGCCGATCTAGTGATGACGCTCAACGAACTCCGCGAAATCGGAGAGGTGTTTGTGTCTTTAACTGAATCCCTTGACTTCTCTACTCCGTCAGGGAGAGCGATGGCAGGAATGCTCTCGACATTTGCAGAATTTGAGCGCGACATAATCCGCGAGCGCGTGAAAGCCGGAATTGCCAGCGCAAGAGAAAAAGGCAAGGCGCACGGCAGACCGCAAACCGCCGCCAAGAAAAAAGACGAAGTGAAGAAACTTTTCAAAACCGGAAAAGGCTTGAATAAATCCGAGATTGCCCGGAAGCTCAAAATCAGCCGCGGCTCGGTAATTGGTTTGTTGAAATAGCTAACCTTATATTAGCTACCGCGTAAAATTATTTGAACCGGTCAAGACGGCTCCCCATAAATTATTTGGTTCTTGCGGATCAGGGACATTTTGCGCCAATATCCACATAGTTTTAATAATTGCGCTCCCCGCAACATCTTCGGTATGTTGTCCGCACCAACTCGTTAGAGAACCGTATTTACCGAAATTCACCGTGAAAGAAATTAAATCACCGGACGCAAAACCGAGAAGGTCAAATCCTTCTAAGTTGCCGGGAGAACCAACCGCAGTTTTGTAAATGCCAGTGATTTTGCCGTCCCGCGCCACTAATAAATCCATTCTTGAACCGAGTTCGTTGACCCAAGCACCGTTAAAATAAGGGCTTTCCTATAAAAATGAGACAAGGCAGAAGATGTTACAATTTTGGTTGAAATTAGACTAAAAGAGTAACAAAGATGCTACCTTGTCAGGAAGATAATAGGAGTTTTTTCGAGAAACTGCAAAAGGCAGAGGGTTTGGATTTACGGGACAATCGAGGCAAACGACACGATTTAGCGGTTATCTTAGTTGGCGTGACAATTGCTATTTTGAGTAACCGGGATGGGTGTTTATCAAGCATTCATCGGCATTTGAAGAATCATTACGAGAAATTGGTAGCGGCTTTAAGAGTCGAAAAAATACGACCTGTTTCGCGTTCGCAGTTGCCACTAATATTAGAAAAAGTAGCAGTGGAAGTTTTTGACCAATTGTTATTTGAGAATTTCGGAGTCAAGTTAAATGGAGGCGAACGACGGTGGTTTGCCTTTGACGGGAAACAGATGCGCGGAAGCATTGAGACTGGAGATAAAAGAGGCGAGGTGATAGTTCAAGCGGTGTCGCACGCTAACCGCCGAGTCGGAGCCCAAGGTTATTATTCGGGACTCAAAGAATCGGAAATACTGACAGTGCGTAAGCTGTTGGATAAAAGCGGAATAAGTTCAGAAAAAGTGAGTCTTGATGCTCTCCATTGCAACCCCGAGACGTTGGAGTTGATAGCGGAATCAAAAGGCAAATATTTGGTTGGACTGAAAGAAAATCAAAAAGAGTTGAAAAAACAGTTTGGTCGGGAAATAGAAAAACAGTCGGTTTTGTTCAAAACCGGTGGAGTCGAAAAAGGACACGGACGAATAGAAACAAGAAAGTATGAATTTTATGACCTCTTGGAGATGGAAAAAGACGAGCGATGGAAAAAGTGTCAAATCAAAACGCTGATCAAAGTCAATCGAGAAAGAACAAATCAAAAAAGCGGAAAAAGCAGTCTCGAAGAAAGTTATTATGTGAGTAATGAAGTTGGAAAATACGAAGAATTAAGCGAAGCAGTAAGAAATCATTGGCAAGTGGAAACGAATAATCATCTGCGAGATGTGAGTTTGAAAGAAGATGAAATGCGTTCAAAAAAAAGAAGTTACAGAAAACAATGGCAGGAATAAGAACCTTGGCAACGGCGATTTTACAGAAAACACCCTGTCAAAACAAAAAAGCTCAATTAGAGAATTTTAGTGATGATTTTGACAATCTGATTATAACATTGAAAGTCTTGAACTTTTTATAGGAAAGCCCTGTACCTGGATGATAAACGCGCTCTTGTTTTACTTGTCAATCACGGGCGCGACCCGGAGAAACTTGATTATGAAATTGTCAAGCGAAACCGCGAGAAACGATACAGCGAAATTACGATGAGCCGGGAAATGATCAAGATGCAAGGACGACTGATGCACCTGCACCACGAGATTATGATTTCACGGTTTCACTTTATGTTAGAGAAGGCTTGTGCTAAATCTAGCGGTAAGGTTGAACTGTTGGGATTTTATCAAGGTTCAAGCCTTTGGAATAAGATTGAAGTCGCTAAAGTATCCTACGATCAAAGCGGAAAATTGATTGAATTGGAAGAAACCGAAACATTGCCGCACCGACCGGACGCATTTTTCGCGCTTTATTTCGCCGACCGCGAAGGCGAAGAAAAGACGCAATACTTCTTTTACGAAGCAGATAGAAAAAACACCTCGATCAAGAAATTCAATAAAAAGCTCCGTGCTCACTTTCATTATGTAGTGAAGCAGAAGAAACACATCGCTGATTACGGCGTGAAGCGCATCAGAGCCGTGCTGGTTGAGTCAATCAAGGATAGCTGGACAAACCTACTTCGCCTGCACGCACGGCATCCGGTTGTCGCCGGTAAAAAGCCCAATCCCCTGTTCTGGTTTACAACTTCAGATGTGGTCTTTGAGCAGAAAACAACCGTTAAAATCAAAGGTGTGGAAAAAGAAATACCGCTCTATCTGGAAAAGCCTGAATTAGTTCTCGGTAAGATTTGGGCAACGCCAATAGATGACGATAATCAGCCAGATTTCCAATCATTAATTGACTAAATAAAATGAGTAACTCCCTTTTCAAATGTGCAGTTTGCCGCCGCTCGTTTTCGCGCGCAGCAATGCTTCGCAGTCATTACCGTGAACATCAGAAACAGACGAAGCATTGTAATAATTGCGGTGCAAATTATTCCCGCAACGGTTATCATAAGTGTTAAGCGACTTCCAAATAAAAAAGGCACGTTTTTAAATGCGCCTCTTTCTTAATTATTAATTTGATAAATGTTAAGGCATCTTCATCACGAAGCTGAACGCATCGCCGCCCGTCTGACATTTCCCCAAGCAGTTCCACAAGCCTTTGCGCTCGTCAACGGGTCCACACTCGTAAATCTGCCGTGCGATACGTTATAATATCGTGCCGCCGCGTATTCTAGCGCACTTTCGTCATCTTTTTGATAACCCGTGTAATCTTGCCTCACCGTATCCGGCTGATAACCTAATCCGGTTGTTCTCTGCGCCGTTAATGTTTCATCACCGAATGCTGAGAAATCCTTTCTACTTGTTACATTCCCGTTTTGGTCTGTTATCACTCTTGGAGAGCCTAAAGCATCGGTTGTCAAATAAGCGAACTACGCTTGATAATTTCAGCTCAAATTCTCCGACCACATTCAAATAACTCTCCAACGCCGATTGCGATGAAGACGGCAAAACTGATACTGCCGATTACCGAAGCGGTACCCGGTATTAATACGGCAGCCAATCTGCCGAACTAGCTCAAAAAACAGCATCAACTGAGATAGGCTCGAACTATAGATGCGGTTGCCCTACTTTTCTTTGTAAAGGCCAGAAAATTAGTGTATATATGTACCAGATTAAACGGAAAATATTTTCATTTAACTCAACGGTAATCGCTTCTTGCTAAAAGATTTTCAAAGGCAGTTTGTTTGAAAACGGAGCAACATACAGGCGATGACAAAGGTGCTGGGCAAAGGCGACCAGCGAGGTAAAATCACCGGATGCGGCTAACGACCGAAGTCGGCGGATTTTCAATTCATTAGCTATAGCTAGCTATACTTTTATAAAAGGAAGAAATTTTATGCAAAAACCACAAGCGACGATATTTGTCAAGCTTATATTAGCATTACAATTAGGCGTAATTTTTTGCTCCACGATAAGTTTTGGACAATCAACTAATAATTCTAAACTAAATCAATCGCTAACATCGAAGAGAAACACGGTGCAAGCGAAAATCTCCAGTCCTATTAGAACTCCTGTTTTCTCCCCATCTCTAAACGTCGTCAAAGGCGGTTTCGGCGTGTTTGAGCAAATGTTTGTATTGACAGGAAATTACAACAATGTCTGGGAGGATGTCCAAATAACAGTTACCTATACCGCCCCCGATGCGACTCAAATCGTCGGCGGCGGTTTTCACTACGACGGAACGATTTGGAAATCAAGAGTTGCGCCGAATATGGCGGGTAATTGGACATGGAGCGCGTCAATCGTCGAAAACGGCGGCACGCCAACCATGGACACGGGAGGTTTCACCGTTGTAAAACAAATTTCGCCCGGCTTCATCAAACGCCGCCAGAATACGCTTCGATGGATAAACGACAACGGAACGCCGTTTAATCCGCTCGGCATCGGTGATTGTGTTTACAATCGGTGGAACGGAATAGATTTTAATACGATTTATTTGGGGATAGACGGCGGAATAACGCTGCCCGACCCGCCGCTGCCCGGGTCTCCTGAACCACTGGGAAGCACTTGGGGGACGCCTAGTACTTACGCATCAGCATACGGCAACGGAACTGCGGAGAGCGCAAATTTCAATGTCTTTCGGGTATCTCCTGCCAATTGTGCAATTAGTATATTCACTTTAATCGAATTAAACGGCAATGTCTATGACAAAGTGAACAGTATTCGCTATGACACGCTGATTACTACAATGAAATCAAAAGGTTTTCGGATATTCTTCGCTATATTTAATAGAAGTGACGTGTATAATTCCTCTCCTGCTTACCTCATGCAATACGAAAAAGCTGTTAAATACATCGTTGACCGATACGGCGCATATGTTGACTTTTGGGATTTGGTAAATGAGGGTGACGATTATGCGAACGACGACTTCTTAAACGCCATTGGCGCGTATGTTAAAACGGCCGATCCCTACGACCATCCCGTAACGTCGTCTTTTTCGCCTGGTTCCCAAACTCAACACGATTTTACGCAAGCGGATTTTACATCGCCGCACGTATATGCCTCAGAATCTGAATATGATTCTGATACTTTTATCGCCGATATTATCAATTCCTATAAACCGCTTAACAAGCCTATTTTGTTTGGTGAGAGCGGTAATTCAGTAGTCAATGTGGATCCGACAAGCGCGCTTCGGATGCGTTTGCGCTCGTGGACGGCGTTTTTCGACGAAGGCGCACTTCTGTTTTGGAATGCAAGCTACCTGCAAGGGATATTTGGTGATATTAACAGCCCATCAAACCAATATATCGGACCAACTGAGCGCAACTTTATGCGGCATCTACAAAACTATACAAGTTATTTCCCGGCAGCGGAGTCGTCGGCATTGCCGGTTAGCGATCCGACAAAAATTCGCGGGTACAGATTAAGCGCAGCAGCTACTTACGGCGTGTATATTCACGCCTTCACGGAGCATGAAATGCTAACGACGGACAAGATAATAACGATCGCACCGCAGTTCACCGGCAATGCCGCTTGGATAAACCCCTCTACGGGCGAAAGGATCGGCGAAAAATTTTCCGTATCAGCCGGCACGAGAGATATTCCAGTCCCTGGTTTTAAAACCGACATTGCACTAAAGATAAGTTGTTCAACTTGTCCAATTGATTAGTCTGCGCTCTACTTGTTGCGTCTGAAAATAGTTCTTTGTTCACGCTGATAAAGGATTACGACGGCTAAAATCCAGATCTGAGCGTTTTTCCGTTGATCGAATGGTGCGCGATCTGTCAGGGCAAAGGCATCAAAATTATAGAAACATACTTTTCTTGAGTAGAATTTTGGTGCCTTTGCCCATAAATAGAGATTGCTTTTTTGTGGTGAACATTTTGACTAAAAATGGTTGAGTTTATCATCTCGAAAATATGTTTTCTAGCAAAATTTTTTCACCGAAGAAAGATTTTAGGAAAATTAAGTTGTAAATTCTTTCTTGCCAATTGAAGCTCTCGAAAGAGAGTTTCATTTTATTAAATTTTACGCATTTAAGGTCTCTCAAAAAAGTAAACCTCATTCAAACAGTGCCCTAAAATTCTATGAAACATTTTTGCCTTTTGTAACCATTTAACCCGTAATGTAGTAATTTCCTGAAGTCCAGTAAGAAGAAAAATCTAAATAAAGGACACGACTTGACCTGCGACAACGCCGGTTTCGGCGGATGTTGTAATGTCTTTCAATTATGTTCGTCACCGAGCTAAAAAATAAATTTATCCCTTCCCGATTTGAGTCGCGATTTATATTACTTTTCATAATTCTAAGCGGGATTCTGCTGCGACTACCGAACTTAAATGAGAGTTTGTGGTATGACGAGCTATTTTCCACCCGTAATAAACTTCCTAATCTAAAGGAACTCGCATATTTCAGCGTATATGATGTTCATCCGCCTTTTTACTCGGTTTTAATGTTTTTATGGACGGGATTATTCGGTGATTCTGAAATATCGGTCAGAATATTGCCGATGATTTTCGGCATTTTATCGATAGTTTTGATTTACGTTTTAGCCTGCCGCATCGCTGACGAGAAAACTGCGCTGCTCGCCGCATTGTTGCTGAGTTTTTCGCCGGTTCACATTTGGTATTCCCAGGAGGCGCGGTCGTATTCGGCTTTGGTGTTTTTTCTCCTTTTCGCCGTAGTTGCCCAATTAAAACTCAACACTGCCGCCGTCAAACCCGTCTGGTTTTTCATTTACTCGGCCGCCGTGTTTGCCGGGGTTTTCAGTCATTATTTTTTTATTATTTACATATTTCTTATCTCGATTATTTTAATTTTAGGAAAGCACCAGTACAAACGGCCCATTCTCGCCGTAAATGTTGCTGCCGCATTTTGTCTTGGTATTTTGGTTATTATTAAATTTGCCAAATCAGCGATAAAAACCCAACAGGGTGACTGGAAGACATTTACGTTTTTGGAATTAAAACAGTTATTTTTCAAATGGTTTTTGTTGGGAGGAAATTCCTGGGACGCTGAAAAGTATTACTGGTGGGTTATTGCCATTCAATTGATTTTTACGGCTATCTTCTTGCGCGGCGTGATGCTTATGTTAAAAAAGCCAAACAGAGCACGGGGTTCGCACGAAATCCTGCTTTATTTATTCGTTCTGCCGCTTTTTCTGCTGATAGTATCCGGCTTCGGACAACAAGGCTACATCGAGCGAAGCGTCATTACGGCACTGCCATTCTTCTTTATCGTTATCGCCGGAGGCGTGACGGCCTTTAAAAATAAAATAATCAGATACGCTTGTATTTCAATGATTGTCGTAGTTAGCGTCTCGACCGTCGCTATGTATTATAATCGGCAGGATGTCTGGACTGTCTATAAGCCGAACGCAGATTGGCGCGCCGCCGCCCGTTATCTCGAAGGCGAAATAAATGCCGCGCCGTCCGCCCCTGAAATGTTTACCGCGACACCATCTGACGAGTTGACGTATTACAATCCGCACTTTAAACAATTAGCAAGCAATGAATTTGAATTTAACCCTTTCAATCAAGAACTTCAGGATAACTTTTGGCCGATAAACGAAATCCAAAAACACCAACTGCCAAAGATATACGACAAAATGGTGCGCGATAAAAAGCAGCGATTTTATCTGATCCACAATAATTACTGGGCGAGCGGTTCTAAGGAAATGTTTGACCAACTAAAAACCGACCAGCGATTTGAGTATAAAGCAATGCAGTCTTTCAAAGGGATAGATATTTATCGATTTGATTTGGCGCAATAAATTGATTAGGAAGTTGCCGGAACTCGTTTTTGAAACGGATCACATACAGAGAATAAAAAGAATCTTACCCGTCCAAAAACTACTCTTTTCGGACATGCTATAATACACTCACAAAAAGCCCGTAATCATTGCACTTTTGCAAGCCATTTTTTGAGGGGTTTTTGGACACCACTCAAATCATTAAATTTTCCGAAATTATGAAAGTTGGAATCTATGCCCGCGTCTCGACTCAGGATCAACAAACCTTGCCGCTTCAGATAAAAGATTTGCGCCAATTTGCCAAACGAAGAAAATGGAAAATCGAAATTGAAATATCTGATGTCGCATCGGGCGCGAAAACACGACCTAAGCGCGAAGAGCTTTTAAAGTTGGCAAGGCAGAGAAAAATTGATTGCATCCTTGTCTGGCGGCTCGACCGCTTCGGGAGAAGCTTGGCTGATCTGATTACGACGCTCGATGAACTGAATTCTCTCGGCGTGAGTTTTGTCTCGTTAAATGAATCTTTGGATTTAACTACACCGAGCGGCAAGGCATTAGCCGGAATGCTGGCTGTGTTTGCCGAGTTCGAGCGGTCAATTTTAAAGGAGCGAGTCAAAGCAGGAATCCTTGAAGCCAGAAGCAAAGGCAAAGCACACGGGCGACCGCCAACCGCTTCTAAAAAGGAAGAAGAAGTTAAAAAACTATACAAAGACGGTAAAGGATTGAGCAAATCTGAAATTGCCAGACGACTTAAAATCGGTAGGACATCGGTAATAAGATTATTAAGTGAAAAATTGGATAGTTGAGTTATATCCAACAATATTTGTTTGATTTAAACTTGGGTTTTTCCGCCACCTTATATTGGATAAAATATACCGTATTCATCCAGCGATGAATCAAGCCCATTTTTCAAAGTGGCTAAAAGCGTGCCTATCAACTTTGGTGCTTTCTCAATAGATACAGTGAGAAGATCAATGTGAAATTCGTTGCAACCAGCACCAATCTTTACTCGCAGAGCATATTCAATGCATTTCTTTGGCAATTCAAAAGTGTCGCAGTGGTCATTAACTATCCCAGAGACGTTCCGAAATTGAATCAAATCATTCTCGCTAGCAATACGAATTACATCTTTTAAATTTTGTGCGAGGAGGATCTCATTTCTTGTCTTTCCTCCTTCTGTACGCCATCTTACATACCAAATTTCGTGATTCGCCTCATCATTCATCATTTGTTTATGCCTCGTTTACATAAAGGAAATATGGTCCTTCAAAAATCGACGAAATCTCCCCGTCAAAATCCGTAATTGAGATTACTCTAAATTTTCCGTTAATCTTATGAAAATTTAATTTATCGTAAATTATTTGCACAATCTGCACGCTTGTTAGATTTAAACCAAGCTGATTGGCTAAATCCAAGAGGTTTTTTGCTAGGTCTTTAGTTCTAACAAAAGGGTGGCTATAGCACGCAATCGTAAGTACATTTTCAATAAGTTTTTCGAATGTGCAATAGCAGTTGGAATTGGCATTAAAATATTCTCTTTGTACGCTCATTATTTTTGCCCTCTGACTACAAATTTTTCTACCAAGTTTTTTCACGTTGCTGAAAATTTCGGTTTAGAATTTAATAATTAGGCAGTTTGCATACCAAGAAAAGAGATAGCATTAAATTATTATTTGATGTTGAATTTAATATATATACTTTAAATAGTTAAAATAAAATTTCATTTCGTGCCAAATTTTCAGAGGTTTATTCTCATTTTATATAATTATATATTATTTTATACGTATAGAAAAATATCTAGCCTTGTCATTCGATAGCGCAATAAATTATTATTTGACCTCTGAATCTTCGTTTGAATTCAGATTTCTGAATTTTATGATGAAATTTTAAATTTTATTTTTGAATTAGGCGGTCAAAAAATGTCAGGTGAACGGAAAAATATTGATTGGAAAGATTTTGTTGATGGCTTTGAAATGGTTAATACTTTCTATCGAGGCGGATTACTGGAGATAGTTATTACTGAAAAAGCGAGCCGTAAGTATCGGGATTTGGAAACGGATCCCAGGAAAGAAGATAATAGTTTATTGAATGTTGCTGACCGTCTTTACCAAACGGCATTTAATGCCTGGACGGAGAAAAACATTCCAAAAGAGTATTTTGCTCAAGTATTAGGAATGCTGGTTTGTAGTTTTGAAATTGATAATTATTTCTTTTGTGTTAATGCTGATAAATATCTCTTCTTTCAAGAGTTTGTGGATGATTTTCTTCAGTCGTCCGAATCGCTCGAAACAAATTTTCAAGGGCAAATTGACAAGGTATGTCAGAGAATTTCGCCAACTCCTCAAATTAACGACGAAAACTTTTTTTTAATTGCAAATGGAATCTTACTGCTTTGCCTTTGCGGTATTGATGTATATTACATCGCAGCCGATTCAACAGATCCGGAGGAGGGTTTGAAACAGGTTAGAAAGCTAATTAAATACATTGATTATTTATCGGCACGTAAGACAAAAGCTTTTGAAAGGGAAACTTTATCACATCAGGATCGGGGGTTAGGCTTGAAGGGGTTGGCACATTATTTTTTGGGCAGATTTCTCTTTACCTTGGGAAAATTTAATGAGTCTGAACAAGCCTTTGACAAGTCCAAATCTTATTACTTAGAAAAAATGTTCTGGAAAGTTAATTCGACTGAATCAACTGATGCTGAAAGTCGGGTACTTTCTTTACGGCGGGCTAATTTAGCTCAAATTTTAGGGAAAGTTAGAATCTGTTTGAGACAAAGCCGTCTTAGCGAGGCATTAGAAATTCTAGAAAAAATTCGACCACTTCTGTCTTTTGCAACCGGTAAAGTTATGTCTCGCATTGCTGATCTTATGTATGTTAGTACGAAACGCGCTAAATTCAGCTCTGATTCTAATATCTTACGTGAATGTAAACAATTAGCCGAAAAATGTTATGTGGATTTCAAACGCTATACACCTAATTCATATTTTGTTCATCGGTGTAACATTGAAATAAGTTTGATAAATTTTTCTCTTACACAATTGTCCGAATCTGAAACAGAGAAACAAGACCTCGTGAAAAAAAGTTTAGAGAAATTAAACGAAACCGTTAAATACGCCGAACTATCGACCGATACCCGTGCGCATAAGAATTTACGCCTGTTAGTTGAAGCTTTGATAAACCGTAGCTTCATTAGAATGACTCTTCCTATTTCAAATCTGGACTTTACTGCTGATGCGAGAAGAGCTTGCAAACTTGCTAAGGGAATGAAACAGCTTGAATGTGATGCTTTAATTGCTTTAGGGCTGGTATGGAAAAAAGCATTAGATTTTTCTCTCTCCGGAACAACACATAGAAATTTTTTTCCTAAAATGAAGAAAAAAGATTTGCTTGAATATAAACAGAAAGCTGCAGTTGAATATAAACAGAAAGCTGCAGAATGTTTTTTTGAGGCTAAAAATTTAAATAACGACGAAAATCCACGCGTTACAGTCATAAGTAATCTACGTCTGGCAGAACTCGAAACATTGTTTCAACCTAATTATTTATTGGCTAAATTTCATTTTGAAAGATATGAAAAATATAAAGGCGAAGTCGAACATAAATATGTTTTGGAATTAGCGAAAAAATTAGAAAAGAAATTGTTGGAAAGGCGGGTGCCAGAATTTTATCTCGATACCTCAAAATCATTAATATATAAAGAATGGGCTGATGATCTAAAAAGATGCCTTATAACTCATGCTATATATCAGAAAGCGATTGAGATTGGTGGTATTATGCCGGCGAAAAGACGAAGGGGTGAAAATGCAGTTTCCAAAAACAGTTCTTCAACTAACAAAAACCCACGTCAAACCCGGCAATCGATGTTAGCAGAAATTTTTAAAAATGAAATTAAATTATCTCAAACCGAAGCCTTTTCTCTAGCTAAGAAACATTTAAAAGAGTTTGAAAATATTTGTAATTCTATCCGTGCTTCAAAATGATGATTTACATAATTTTGGATTTTGCCCAGTTATAAATTGAAATGAATGCAGCTACAAAATAATCTTCGAAACATTTTATAATTGAGAAAGTTGCAAGCTTTAGAACAGCATAAAATTGGGAAAGAAGGTGTCAGAAAACATTAGTTTTTTGACACCTTTTTCATTCTCTATTATCCTGCATTTATGAGAGTTGGAATTTACGCGCGTGTGTCAACACACGACCAGCAAACCCTTCCGATGCAGATTGAGAAGATGAAAGAATATATAGAGCATCGCGGCTGGACTTTGACGGTGGAAGTCGAGGAAGTCGGGTCAGGCGCGAAAACACGCCCCAAACGCGAAGAACTTGTGCGAATGGCAAAGCGCCGTGAGATTGATGTGATACTGGTTTGGAAACTTGACCGCTTCGGTCGTTCACTCGCCGATCTGGTAATGACCTTAAACGAGCTTCGAGAAGTCGGTGTTGTCTTTGTGTCTTTAACCGAATCGTTAGTCTTCTCTACCCCGTCAGGGAGAGCGATGGCGGGAATGCTTTCGACCTTTGCCGAATTTGAACGCGATATAATCCGCGAGCGCGTCATAGCCGGTATTGCCAGCGCAAGAGAAAAAGGTAAAGCGCACGGCAGACCGCAAACCGCTGCGAAGAAAAAGGACGAGGTGAAGAAGCTGTATAAAAACGGAAACGGATTGAATAAATCCGAGATTGCCCGAAAGCTCAAAATCAGCCGCGGCTCGGTAATTGGTTTGTTGAAATAGTTAACCTTATATTAGCTACCGCGTAAAATTATTTGAACCGGTCAAGACGGCTCCCCATAAATTATTTGGTTCTTGCGGATCAGGGACATTTTGCGCCAATATCCACATAGTTTTAATAATTGTGCTCCCCGCAACATCTTCGGTATGTTGTCCGCACCAACTCGTCAGAGAACCGTATTTACCGAAATTCACCGTGAAAGAAATTAAATCACCGGACGCAAAACCGAGAAGGTCAAATCCTTCTAAGTTGCCGGGAGAACCAACCGCAGTTTTGTAAATGCCGGTGATTTTGCCGTCCCGCGCCACTAATAAATCCATTCTTGAACCGAGTTCGTTGACCCAAGCACCGTTAAAATTGACGCTGGGTTGCGGAGTACCGACAGGCGTTGCAATAGTCGATAATGTATGAATCATTATTTTGTCCCCATTATAATAAATTGGATTTTGAAAATACAGTTGTTGTTCAACTTACTGCTGTTGAACCCAAACCTCCCGGGTCATTATACACACTCAACTGAATTTCTTTATAGATTAAATTACAACAAAAAGTAAAACGAAGTTTTATTGTATGGATTTAGATAGGTATTGCAAAAAACTAAACACCCAGACCAGTAAATTTTTAGCGCTTGGAGTGTTGATAAAAATCAGGAAAAAGCAGACGAAACTCGCTGTTCCTAACAATAGGGTTGTTTTGCAATCAAACAAGATACAAGCTTTTGTAAATGTTTTTTGGACAGTAAAATTCGCGGCGAGGAAAAATTTTAGATAAATCACTAAATCAGGAAAAATTAAAACCGCTCTCCTTATAGGAGAACGGTCAAATATTTATTCTGGTTTAGTGATCAGGCTCAGATCGTGAAAGATAGTGCATCTTTAATAGACAACCTGGATTTCGTCGAAAGCAACTTTTTTACCGGACGGAGATTGAAAAGCAAAGGGTGTATCTGATAGCTGAGTAAAGTTAATTGATCTGAGCGTCCGGGTTTGCACCCAAACATTCGAATAAGATAATTGGTCAAGAGCGAAACTGGCACTACCTGCGCCACCGTAAATAATGAAGTAAGAAGCCCAACGTGCAGTGGCATTGACACGCGGAATAAAAATTTTATGGGTTCCCAAGTTACCCTCAAAGCCTGGGTGGTCCCAGGTAGCGTAATTCGAGAGATTCCAGCTTTCATAGGTGTATCGCATATATTTCGGATTACACCACGTAGCAAAACGTGTTGAACAATAACCTTCATTATTTGTCGTCCACCAATATCGCGCAGGTCCGTATTGATCATAATTAGTCCCATTGTTAGCAAAGATGTAAACTCCGCCAACACTTAAACTTTGTGCTTCCGACGGCACGCTTCTATCCTGTGATTGGTTCTCTTTAAGATCGAGCGTGTTAGTGTAGCTTACCAAATCACCGCCGCACGACAAACCAATTTGTACAAAAGCCGGCAACCCGTCGAATTTTTTGGTATCGGTTTCCCAACGAAAAAAGTAAACCACCCCGTCCTTGTCGGTCACGGATTCAGTAAGCTGCGCCAATGGCAATGAACTATATTTACTAGCATATTCGATTGCCATTTGTCGCAGCGGTTTAGGACTACAGTGTTGAGTAAAATCAACTGCTGTCGGTTCTGGATCGTCAATTGTGCGTGGACGCGGACCGAATTGCACGATTTTGTTTGATTCACTATCTACTTCGTACTGGTTTTTGCCGACAAAAAAGATATCCGCCGGATTGTCATTATAAGACGAATGCGAGGTTCGTTGATAAACTACATTTGCTTCTGCCGCTTTAGGACTGGCGTTTTCTATCGAGCGCAACAAATCAGAACGCAAACGTGCTTTTTCAAACTCCTTCACCGCTGAAGCGGAAGCGGCGCGGCTTTTCATAGAAGATGCTGTTGGTAATGATTCATCATCATTCGATTGTGCAGCGACAAACGAAAATAAAACCGCGAGCATGAGCAAACTCAGGATCAATTTTCCTGAGCGAAGAAATGACTGATTGACATTTTTCATAATTTTTAGCTCCTTACGAGCAAGTATGGCTCGTTAAATATAAACTTAAATTATTAGCTGTATTATAATCTTGAGCGAAACTTAATTTTTTTCTAAGAAATTTCTTTGTATGTCCGAACTTCCGAAAAATAACTTGATTTACGAATTCGGTCCCTTTCAGGTTAGCGCCGCAGAGAGGCAATTGTTGAAAGATGGAAGCGCAATTTCGCTTCAACCCAAAGTATTTGATTTACTCATGTTTCTAATCGAAAACGGCGGGCAACTGGTCGAAAAACAAAGATTGATGGATTTCCTCTGGAAAGATACATTTGTACAGGAGAGTAGCCTATCGTGGAATATTTCCCAACTCAGAAAAGCTCTTGGTGATAGTAAATCAGAACCGCGTTATATTGAGACTGTACATACACAGGGCTTCCGGTTTATCGCCGAGGTGAACAAAAAAAATCTATTGCTGAGCGAGCCTGAACCATTAAAGGCTAAAATAATTGAGGATTCTGACCTACCAGTCGTTTTAAACGCCGAGTATAATCAATCAGAAGCTGGTCGGGAATCCCAAGTTACAAATACAGAAAACTCGAGTTCTGGTGTTATCCCAGCCGCAGAAGAGAAGCGTGTTGTTGGACGGAAATTTTTTGCGGGATTATTAATTATTCTGCTCTTTTCGGCTGCCGCTTTTGTCTGGTGGCAGTGGTCAGCACCGGAAACACCTAGCGAAGAAGCACAAGCAGAAATCAATTCGCCTGTAGATGACGCAGAAATCCGTCAAGTAGTGCAAGACTCGCAGATTTTCGAGTTTCTCACGCTCAATGTACATCCAGAGAAAGTTGACGCCCAAAGTCTTCCAGACTTCTGGCTGCTAGCTGAAAACGGCGGGCAGGAAATTCTTAAAGTGAGGGCTGGAGTAAAACGCATGGGAGACGAAAATAAGCGTTACGGAGATGAGTCGCGACTCGAACGATTCGATTTTACTTACGTTAGAATATACGCTCCAAGGAATCGGGCTCGTGCCGGAACAATCGAGCGATGGTATTTACCTCTATATCAAAATGAGAAATTAGTGCCTGATCGCAACGTTTATCTTGGTCCATATCCGGTTGATTATATATTGCAGAAATTTAACGGTAAGTGGCTAATAGAACGCACAACAACCCCCAGAGCAGAGCAGAAATAACGCTAAATTATGGATGCTGTTAAAAGCTTTTGGAGCATCAATAATCCGATTAAAAGCTCAGTCTAAAGGACAGTTTCACTATCCTTAAAAGACCACTAGACAAATTAACCCTTATTGTATAATTATAGCACATCAAAGCAAAGAGATGATATGATAATACCTTCAAATTACGGTCATTTATGACTCGCTCGTTTCAACCACACGCGAAAGGAAAGCCGGCGGCATTTCTTTAAATAATCAAAATCTTGATTGATTAAGTTGATCTTATGGAAAAAAAATTAAAGTTCTTAAAAATTAATCCAAACGCTAAACTGCCTATGAGAGGTAGTGAGACTTCAGCAGGAATGGATTTATCTTCAATTGAAAGTAAATCCATTCTTCCGGGAAAATATGCTCCGATTAAAACAGGACTAAAAGTAGCGTTACCGAATAATTGCTACGGTCGAATAGCTCCACGTTCAGGGTTAGCAGTAAGAAACGGCGTAAGTGTACTTGCTGGTGTTATTGATAGTGACTATAGAGGAGAGATTATTTGTATGTTAATAAACCACGGTGAGAAAGAATTCTTTATTTCTGTTGGAGATAGAATTGCACAACTGATAGTTGAATCAATACTTTTATTAGAAGCCGACTGGACTGATAATCTCGACGAAACAGAGCGCGGTGCTGGAGGATTCGGCAGCACCGGAATTGGGATTTCACAAATTGTTGAGTAAATCCTCAATTTCGTCACGCTGCTTATTGATAAGTTTCCTCTCAATTAATGTTGCTCTTTTTATTGAGTTAGTAGCTAATCTCTCTTTTTCAACAATTTCAGTTATTAGTTCAGTGTATGCCTCAATTTTAGGCAGTTGTTTTGCTAATTGCTGAAGTCGATGAACTTCCGTAAGCAATTCCATTCCTTTTTTGGTTAAATGAATTGCTTCATCAGCAAGGTCTTCAAAACCCTCATGCGCCATAATTATAATTTTCTGAAGTCTAAAGTTTGATTGTCCATATCTCCTATGACCTTTCCGCCATTACTTTCATACACTTGTCGCCATACTTTGTATCCCATAAAAATTGCCTTTTCCCAATCTCCAGTTGAACATGCTCTGACTTCTAAACGAGCCGTTAAATAAACAATTGTTTTTAAAAGACTATAGTCCAATTCTGAAATATCTTTGAAGAAACCGTGTGACTCTGCGTAAGAAAAAATCAACGCAGTGACCCCCTCCTCAATGGCAATTGCCCTCCCACCGTCTTCTACCTCATCAATCTTGGGATTACTCTTTCTCTTTAGTTTGAGTATGCTCCTTGTTACTGGTGACCAACCTAATACCGCTGCGTGAGCAAAGTGAAAAACATCATGAAATCTATATCCGTCTGGGTCGTGTGAATTATCGGTCAAATTACTGCCAATCTGCTCACCGTTAAAAAGTGATTGAACTAAGTGAGAACCTTTATCCTCGATTTGTTTAATAGAAATTTCAAATTGTCTGGGGAGTCTTTCAAGTTCGGGAAATCCACTATCAAAATAGTGAGAGCCAGAATTGGCTCGATTAGTTACAAAACGTTCTTGTACTTTTGATAAATTTCTCTCCGCAATTGTACTCAAGCTTAACTCGAACTTGGACGCTAAATTTGCAATATACCAAAGCATATCACCTAGCTCTTCTTCAACACGCTCTTTAAACAGTTTGTGGGCAGGACCATCACGTAAATGTTTCTTATATTCGCTAAGCAACTCACCAGCCTCGCCTGCTAAACCCAGAAGGGGCACAATTTTTTCGATTAGATGTTCCCCATATTTTTTTGAAGGAACCTGATCTGTTATCAATGCTTGTTTTTGATATTCTTGAAAATTCATAAATCAAAACCTCGTTAGCAATAATCAGAAGAGATTTCATTTTATCTTTTCATTGATTCCCCATTTTGGCGGATACCAATAAAAGATACTGCCTTTTGGATTTCGATAGATTTGTTTTATTCGAGTGCGCCCTGTAATTCCAGATACTTCTGGATGTTTTACTCTTGAATATTTGTCGACCTCACAAAACAAATTCTGGCAGTCAATAAGTTGAAGTTTTCTACCCCACAAAGTTTTAAAATTTAATCCAAGCCTCTCAAATTCCAATTCCTGAATGTCCGCGACAAAACGAATTATCTCAGCTTCAGTTAATCCGCCTCTATCAGTAAAACATTTTCGGATTCCATCCAACGCGCCCGGACCGGGAACGACGAATTCCATTTCAGTGAAATTTGTAATCTCACTATAGTTAATGTCGGTAATATATTGATAAGCCAAAAAATCTCCAATCGTCGGATATTCACGAAGTAAATTAAATCCTTTTTGCATACTAGAACAATCGACAAGACTTTTATAAAGTTCGTCTTTCATCATCTTTTCTAAAAGCATAAGATGATTTCGATGCTTAATTGAATGACCCAATAACTTCCCGCCGGAAGGCATAATGTAAGCACCAGAATATATCGGTTTTCCATTGCTCATCGCTTTTGTAAAAACTTTGTCGTATTTCTTGAAGCTATAATTCTCATACGTTATAATGCCAAGTGATTTTTCCAGTAATTCCCACGTTTCAATTTTGTTAAATAATTTAAACAAGATAATTCTGAAAAATACTTCATTTGGAGTTGCTGGGTAATTTTCGTTATAAATTACATTGCGAATTAGGTATTGACTGACTCGGTCGGATGCCCGATAAGCATTTGTAAATTTGTATTGCAAAATTACCGGATCATCTGTCCACGGGGGCGAATAATTGTTTAGTCTTTTAAAGAAAACTTTTTGTCTCTCAACCGCAAACTTCCAATATGTATCAAAAACCACTGTAGGTTTTGCTGGATGAATATGAGAGACAAAAACCTGTAAATTCTTCTCTTCATAGTTTCGTGGCTTCTTCTGCTTTTGATACGGTAAATTCGGCTGTAGTGGTTCAGGGAAATCTCTATTTAAAGTGTTGCCCTTAAGGTCTAAAGTTTCTTGAATAGTTTCTATAAGAATACTTCCTAGTTCATTTACATTGCCATTATTTATAACTTTGAGAACAGGATATTTATTTTTTTCTCTTTCGCTTAAAACAACGTATTCGTGGCTGAGTTTTTGCCAGTAATCAAAAGGCACATCGCGGTCAATTGGTATATCTCTTGATAACAAAAATATAATACTCGGTGAAATACCTTTCCAGTATAAATTTTCAAGTTCAAGCATCTTTTTAAGGGCTTGTCTTTTAACTCCAGAAACGATGCCATACACCCAAGTTGACCACCAAAATCTATCAAGAATGATATTTTTTCCTTGTTTGAGCGAAGGTAAAATCAAATGCTCGAGAGAATCAATATGTGCGGCAATATGAAGCATTTGAATACTTATTTGAGCTATATTTTTAACGCCGAAAACATCCGGTCGGTGATGTAAATCATAAACGTGTTTTCCGAGAGTCCCTTCTTCTTTTCCCGGAAAGCTAATTAACTCGAAATGATTTGCGCTATCAGAGAAGTGATTTGCAATCAAATTCGCCGCAGTAGATTTTCCTACTCCGCCTGGACCTTCTAGCACTATTAATTTTCCAAGTTTTTGAGGCTTTCTTTTCATAACATTGAAATGTGATTTACAATTAAACCTCTAAAATTTCTCTTGCTGTATTAGAAAGCTCGCTTAAACAAGCTTTTGTAATACCACTTCCTCCAAGTCCCTCGACACCGATAAAACAATTTAGATTAGTTAGCTTCAGATTCATTTGGCTTGCCATAAAATTCCCCAACCTATACAATCCCAAATAATTCCCATAACCTTTCTCGACGAGCAGTTGTTTTGCATAAAATGCATTCAACGTTATCCCTTTTTTATTCGGCACAAAACTAACGTGATCTAAACAAGGAAAGCCGAGTCGTGGAGTTGTAAGGTGGTCGCGTTCAGGATCAAAGATTGATGCTTGAAACTTTGACCGTCTTCTATTTTTAGGATTATTGTTAAATTCCGAAATAATAAATTCTAGTTGATTGCCGTCAAACGGACCGTTTTGACCAAAGGAAATTAATCTTTCAAAATACAAACCTCTTTTATTTTTTTGAGGTTCGAGCCGTTTGTAACGCTTTAAATTTTTCTTGTATAAATCATATAGTTTTTGACGGTCTCCATCGGCAAATAACCACAAAGATTCAGGAAAAATTGTGTTAGCTACTGTATTTACATTCTGCTGATTATTATCAATTAAAAAATGGTCAAGTGCTTTTCTAAAAGATGAAATTTCAGGAGGATTGCTGTCTTCCAGGTTATGTATATTAATGACTAAAGGGGAAGCTTCAAGTCCCGGGTTGTCAATAATATAAACAAGTGCTTCTGCCCAAGCTGAAGAAAGATTCGGTTTAGATATTAATTTCGGCAACATATCAATCCTCCTCAATATTTGCTAAGTGTCTGTATTTACTCAATCCGACAAACTGGAAAGGTGCAATTCTGACAAAAACTGCCCAACAATTATCAGAAGAGCTTATGCGAGTAATCCCAGAGCATTTCGCATAAAAGTGATTAGAAAGACTGCTATCAAGCACTGGTTCAAGCAGATTATTGGACGGTAAAACATTTCTGGGTAGTAATAATTCCGTTCCAACTTCAATATCAATGGTCTTGGCAAGCCAATTTTCATCTACAATAATTAAAGGGTTTGGAGTATCACGCCCGAAAAACTCTTTTCTGATTTTTTGCGGCGTATGTTTCCGCAAAAATTTGGCGCGTTCCCTAGTAATAAACTTAAGTGAATATGCTAAATGATTTATCAGAGTCGAGTAGCCAACACCAAAATTACAAGCGACGGTATAAATTTGTGATGGAGTTGCAATTTGAGCATTCCATCCACGAGACGCAAACGCTTTTCTCACCCCCAATGTCGGTAAATGTAAGAAACTTGAAAAGCTATCTGCTAAAAACTCTTCGGGAGTTTCGTAATCTGACTTTTCCCTATCGTTCAAAAGATGATCAATATTGAATCCGTGACCGAAAGCGTGATGTCCTAGTTCGTGTCCACAGGTAAAATTCCGCCGCGCGAATGGTCTTAAAGCCGATATTAATATTCTCGGCTTCGGCTCGCTAACGTATGAGCCTTCCATATTGATGTCTGTGAATTTTACGGATATTTTCAAGCTTTCACATACGTCGAACGCACAAACCGGACTTACAATGTCAATTGCAGCTTCACTTCTAACGGTCAATGCCTTTTGTAGGGCTTGGGACGCTAATCTTTTATAATCCATATTTTAAGAGCCTCCATTATTCACGAAGAGAAGCAAGTAAAGTTAAAAGACGATCTAAATCATCTTTCTTAAGTTTGTTTAATTCCCGTGCGGCGAGTTGTAGTTTTGTGTCGTGAATATCTAGCTTTTCTTCACCCTCTCCTAAAAGCCAATTAACACTTACATCGTATAAATCAGCGAGCTGAGCAATTTCCTCCGCCGTAACTTTCCGATTGCCAGCTTCCATTTCGGAAATTGTTGGGCGTTGTATTTTCAGTATGTCGGCGACTTGCAGTTGCGATAATCCGGACATCCTTCGTGCTTCTTTAATCCTAGCAGCAATAATCTCTCTTTTGGCTTCGGCATCCATCATAATTTGGCTCCTTGTTTTTTTGCGGTTGACATTACTCTTTCCACAATTTCTTCTATTGTGAGGTGACGTTTCCCATCTTCAGATAGAAATATGTTTATATCATCGGGAATAGCCGTATCTAATTCTTCCCCAAGTATTGTTATTGCAGTAATCCACAATTGACTATCAAATTGAGGCATATCTCTGATGGGACAGGTTGTTCCCGTAATTTCAATTTTCTCAAAATCACCTGACTCCTGAATCATGTTTAAAATTTCAATTAACTTGTCAGAAATCTCTTTTTCATTATTCATTGTAATCTCTCCTTACGCTATGTAATAATATCTTACATACGCAAATTTTGCAAATTAGTTTTGATATTTCTTTAACGAATAATCCCCCACTCATAGTAGATGCGAGTAGATGCGAGTATTCCTTTATTCAGTGATGTATTGACAACATCAGCCTGTTTGCTACGCTTCCCCCACTTACCACACGTCCCAAAATCAAACAAAAAAATCAGGAGGATAAGTGAGCGTATGCAACTGCTACCGGATGAACTGCGCCGGCAGCCGCCCCTTTTTATTGAGCGTGCGGATTTTGAAGGCGGCGATCACTTCGCAGTAACGCTCCATCTCGGCGACGGTCAGCTTACGCGGTTTGCCCAAGTCGGCACGGTGCGGCGGGCGTGAGTGCAGCCGCTGGCGCAACGCCCGGTATAAAGTGTCGGCGGACACTCCGAACAGATCGGCGGTGGATTCGATCAGTCGGCGACGTTCGGCGCAGCGCGCGGGCAGCGTGTCGAGCCTTTACCGCAGGCTGACCAGAGTTTCCGCCGGAATTTGTCGGAAGCGATTCATCTGCTGTTTTCCTTAACTTTTTACTGATAATTTTAGCGATAACTATAACAGAAAACCAAGACTTGCCGAATTAACAATATTTTTTCGATTTACTCAATAAAATGTGACGTTAAATAATATTTAAATTTTCCAAAAAACTATTGACCTCATTTACTAATTTGTGCTAACTTTTGTTTTATATTTAACCGAATTAATGATAATCAAAGGAAATTGGTGCTTTTTAGAATTTGTTTTCTAGTTTATAGACTAAGATAAGGAGTGTCTTATGAGACTGAAAATCGTCGCCGCTTCGCTTTTGTTAATAGGAGTTGGAATAATCGTTGTACTTGCTTTCCAAACACAGAACAAATTTATCGAATCTACTTCTTTTGCTGCAACAGTTAATCAACCGAATACTGATGTCAAAGCCATTTCTATTCCATCTGAAAAAATACCAGGTGCCGTAGATGGTTCACTAAATCCTGAACTAATCCCGGATAAAACCGCATATTCGGTAATGCTCCGTTTGTTATCTAATCGTAAATCCGATGAAGAAAAAGCTCGCGGACGTTCTTATATAAAGGCATTGCTTCAGCTCAAGTGCGGAAGTTGTAATGAACTTGAAAAAGGTGATGGAACTCTCGCAGAAGACGAAGCAGACATCAATGCAGTTTTTTCGGAAGTAAAAGAGTTTGAGGGAAAAGTAACAGCTTTCGACAATCGGGTTGAGGAAATAAAGTGGCGCAATTGGCCAGATCCAAATCCCGTTTCTATCGCTCAACTTGAGAATATACAAGCACAAAAAGACGCGATGGTTAACGAAACCATTTTAAATCTGAAAAATAAACTGAGTGAGAAAAGCCGCAAAATTTTCGATAAACGTGTTGAAGAGCAGGTAAAAAGAAAAATCAAGCTGATTCCGGGTCCGAAATCCAGTGAAGACGAACAAAGAGAGTTTTCTGTAAAGAAAACTCCACAATGACCTTAATAATGTTTTTGATTAGCCGGATCTATTCTGAGTAATGAACAGTTATTATATAAGGAGAAAAGACCATGAAGAACACTTGTAAACTTCTCATATACAAAGAAAATAGTATAAAGCAATTTGGCTTTCATTTACTATTTTTGTTGATCTTTATCGGATCGCTGACGATTTCACTAGCAGCTCAATCAGTGGCAGTTTATTCTGACGAATGGGGACATCAACCAGATGGTTCCGAGGATTTGCAAATTGTAGGATCGGGCGTGACGGAAGCCTCATATTATAGTTTCGGCTTTTCTTATGGGGTTGAAGTAACCTTAACCAGTCCAACAGGCGTAGCGACAACTCAAATGTCCAGCTGGTATCCGACATATGCAACCACCGAAATTTGGACACCTTGGAACAGTTGGTATGGAACCTGGTATATTTCTACGCGTCATATTACTTGGAACTGGTATCAAAACTGGTTTTACAATTACTATAGTTCCTATAGCGGTCCTCTTACCTATATAGGTATTTACGAGTTAGGATACAAAGATGGTACGAGTTTAAGGGCAGAAACATGCAGATACGATATTTGTAATAGTTACACAAATTCAAGCTGTTATTACTGGCTAACAAGAAGTAGTGCCATAATTAACTATCCAGGAATTGATCCAGACAGATGTCCTTTGGGTTTACTCAGACTCTTAAATAAATCCTCTTTTCTTGGAGTTACATATTGTACAGTGTACAGCGATTTAACATATACACGTAATTTTTGCCAATAGTTGCGCTATCTACGACAGGTAATGTCTAGCTGACACGCATAAAATTACTGCTAAAAAGAGCAATGAATTTTTGAAATATAATTTTTAGCCTTTGAACTAATAGTTTTGGCGATGTTTGATGTTAGTTTTTAATGTTTACTAACGTCAAATACGTTGGTAAAAAATCAACATCATTACGCTGAATTTACCAAGCATTATCATGTGTTTAGCCGAAGAACTTCCAGCCGATTTAAGAGGGAAAATCAAATCCGTCAGAACGGACAGAACGGAAGAAACTATTATATTTGTTGAAAATAGCGAAAAATACATTGAAACAAAATCAGCAGATGTTGTTACCTTTGATGATGCCGGAAATGAAATTGAAAAATTAAACTTTCGTAACGATGAATCTGTCGTCTCCAGACGAGTTTCCGAATATGACGAGGTAAACCGACTAAAATTTCGCAAAACCACTTATTCAAAGGATAAATCAGTTCTTGAAGAGTCATACTCAGAGGGATTGCCGACCTCGGTCACACACGTCAACTCGGATGGAATTATTCAATCAAAAACCGAGCAGGTCTATGATCCGCGACGGCGTTTGGTATATTCTGCCAGTTTTGATTCGGGCGGAAATATGCTGTCGCAAACAGCGGTAAAATACGACCGTTTTAACAACAAGACAGTTGAAACGACTCTCTCAGGCGTTTTTGCTGCCGGAGGTTTGAGCGAGCGTCTATTGACCGCTAATCTAACGAAAATACATTTGACAGCCGAACTGGTTAGTTTGATCAAAGTGCAATATACGGCTGATAGTAATCCGGTGAGCGCCACGTTTTATGATGCCAAGCATTCTTTGATTAAAGAGTATAGATTTTCATATGAACCCAGTGGTCTGTTGTCCGAGTCAAATGAATATGTCAATCCTGCAAACATCGTACTTCAAAATATCGAAATTCCCGGATTTCTAAAAAGCGTGTTGTTCACTCTGCACGCAGTTTATCATTATGCAGTCCAAGGCAGATTGCAGCAATCTGTTCAAAGCGTGTTTGATATACCATTATTTAACACTGTTCTTTATCATTGGAATGCTGCTGGAAAAATTGTTTTAACATACGAATATTCATTCGGAAAACTATCCAGACAAACAAATTTTACCTACGGCACGAATGGCGAATCTTTGCAGGAAACAATGCTTGACGAAAATAATTTGGTGTTTCAAGAGCAAACTTACGAGTGGGAATATGATGAGCGTGGAAATTGGATCAAACAAATAAAAACAGAGTTGGCGATCACGCAGACCCTGAAAGAAAGCAAGCAAGTAAAAACTGTTGTCAGAACTATTGACTATTCCGAATAAAAATTACTCGATTTTTTTGATTGCCACCAACAGTCAGCATCATTTTGTTATCCATTAAATCTCTCGGATAATTTTCTTAATAAATCTTTAAAAAGTTTTATATTAGTCGCGCCTTCTGATTTGCCGCGAGGTGCCGACAAAATTAACCAAAAACAGAGAAAAAGTGACGTTACTACTTTGTAAATATATCTTGTAAATTTTTATCCCTGTATTATATGAACGTCACGGCAGTTTGAATGAGGATCAGCAGTAAACATGCCAAAAAAAAGTTCAAACTTCAGAAAAGATCCCGAGCCTACGTTTTCGTTTGTATTAAAATTACTGCTTGTAATTTTTATTACAATTCTTCCTGTTTGCTTATCTTGGCAAATGTGGTTAGAGATTGTATTAGGTAAACTGCCGCGGGCTTGGGACGGATCAGGACATTATGCCCTCGCGGAAATTTACAATAAAACAATCTTTCCTGGTATAAGTGGTTGGACAAACGCATATTTTAGCGGGATGCCTTTTCCAAATTTTTACCCGCCTCTTTTTTATTGGCTTACTGCGTTGATCAGTCATACACATCTGATCACTTTTGAAACAGCTTTTAAGTTAGTTATTTGTCTCCCAACTTTATTATTGCCTGCGGCAATATGGTATTTCGCCCATCAAATCTCAGATAAAAATTCCATCATAGCTACCGGGGCTGTACTACCCTGTATATTATTACTTATTGATTACCGGTGCAGACTCGTTGCTCCTTCAGGACTTGATTATGTCAGCACTTTCCAAGTCGGACTTTATACTCAACCGCTTGGTTTTGTCTTGCTTTTATTATGGTTGAGTTTCTACTTAAAATTTAGAGACGGCAGGCTTTCGTTTGCTTTAACATCAGTTCTATTAGCTTTAACCGTTCTTACCAACTTTTTTTGTGCAATTGTTGCTGCAATTTTCGTGATAGTGGTTCTTTTTAACGATTTCATTGGGTGGTTAAATAGAAAAGAGTTCAAGAGAGAGAGCAAGGAATCGAAAAAATTGTTCTTTCACTTTGCAACTTCATTAGTCGCCTTTTTTTTTACATTGTTCTGGACATTGCCGATGATTCTACAAATTGACTATTTTGTCACGCGTCCGCAGATTAGTCCTTTTTTTCAGTTCATTCCGGCAACAATATGGACTTTTTATTTAATTTCAATTGTTGGTTTTATCTATTGGATTTTGCGACCAAACCAAATATTAGTGCCTTTTTTAGTATTCTGCTTAATTATTGAAATAGGGATTGTCTTTACTGTTCACTTATCTTTTTTATCATTTCCGCTTCAACCCTTGAGATTCCTGACAATGCTAAACTTTTTGCTTTGTATTCCATTTGGATTTGCGTTCGCAGGAATTATAAAAATTTTCTCAAAAATGATAGAACTTTTGTTGAATAAGCTACGGGTAAGCAAAAAAAGTGAAAAATCTACATTTAGGCTAAATAAATTCCGCGTTGAAATTTTGTTTGCTTATCTTTTATTCTTTATCGGGACTTTAACTGGACTTTGGTTTATCAAAACTCCACTTTATGATCGTGCTTATTATGCAGAGGACACTTTTGAGAAAATAAATGGTGTTCTTAATTTCGCACTTGAACACCGTGAGGGAAAGTATTTAGTGGAGATACCCCAGGATGCTTATTCGGGCAGTATGTTAGACGCTAGAGCTATAAATTCTTATCTGGGATCTCAGGGAAATCAAACTTTAAGTGTTGTATTTCGAGAAGCTTCTCCGAACTCTCTCTTCTTTAATCCTCAGATCAGCGTTTTATCAACGAATCCTGATAATTTCGGTATCAGCTCTGTTTTAGCGGATGATTTAGATTTTAGAGAGCAGCCTTTATCAAATCACCTTAAAAGGATTCGGTTTGTCGGAGTCAGGTACATCGTCGTTGCTTCACCCATCATAAAAAAATTGCTCGCTAGCGAAACTGACACCACTATTAGTTACGACTCGGGTGTCTGGACTATTTACGAGATTAAAGATTCACAAACAGAACCTGTCAGAGTTTTGCCCTACCTGCCGGCTTTATTTGTTAGCGACTTGTCAGTTAAATTACGAACTAGGGAGGATTATAACTTTGTAAGATTGGCAGAGGAGCAATTTTCGGATGCTTGGTTTGACGTGCTACTGGCAAATGCTCCAAATACTAAAATTGACGAAATCAATAATCTTAATCTTTTTGGAGCAATTATTTTGGATAATTATGAATGCAACGATGAAGAAGTTGCTTTTGAGCGATTGCGTAATTTTGCAAACTCCCGCACTGTATTTCTTATAGAAAGTGATGCAAGTTTATTTCATAGAATCCGCAAATCCCTTGACAAATTTCCACTAGCTCAAGTTATCGAGCGAGAATCCGGTAATGCACATAGTTGGTTGACAACCGACTTTCCAACCATTCGATATGGCTCGAGTAACATCCGCCGCCAATGGAAAAAAATTAGAAGCGGTCTTGAAATCCACAAAGTTCCGACTGACGCATTTCTGACTACCTTAAAAAGCAAATTTAGTATTGATAATGTTGAAATAAGTTATAACGAGCAAGTAGCAGTACCGGTTTTAATTAAAAATACATTTCATCCAAATTGGCAGCGAAACGACCATAATTCAATTTATATAGCAACACCTTTTTTTCAGCTTACCTTTGTGGAAAATCCTGTAAAGATTAGTTATTGCCGGAGATGGTTCGAAATAATTGGTCTTATTACTTCATCTTTAATGATTATAATACTTAGTGTTTACTCAGTTTATAAAGCCTTCAAAACTTTTGGGGTAAAAAGTAAATTGAGAATCGAAAGAAATTGCAGATGCAAAAAAACATCATAAATCTACTTCTTAAAACACTAATTTTTATGGCGTTTTGAGAATTAAATTCGAAATGCCAAGAAACAAAACTTTTCCAATCGGAAAAGTCTTTCTTCAGGAGTGAAAAAATTAATTGGTAGGCTGTAAAGTTTTTTGACCACGATATAAAAAAACGGTCGTTTTTATCACAAGAATAATTCAGCGAATATCATTGATAAAATCCGCAGAATAATTATAAAATAATCTCGCTTTGTAGGTTTTCTTCTAATTTCTAAAAAAGCGAGGTTTTTATGCCAACTAAGTCCGCTTTGAATATCCTGATCAAATCAAAATCGGTTGATTCTCCGAAATCTTCCGTCAAATCGTCTCGCGCAAAAGCGGCGGCGGAAAAATCACCGGCAATGAAAGCCGTCGGTTACTTGAGAGTTTCGACCGGCGAGCAGGAACTCGATAAAAACAAAGCCGACATTCTGCGGCTCGCCAACGAGGCGAATTTGGGACGGGTGCGTTTCGTCGAAGAAAAGATTTCCGGCAAAATCTCGTGGCGCAAGCGAAAAGTCGCCGAAATTCTCGACGACCTGATTAAAGGCGATGCGCTGATCGTCAGCGAACTATCCCGTCTCGGCAGAAGTATGCTCGAATGTATGGAAATTCTCTCGGTCGCTTTGCAGAAAGGAGTCAGCGTTTATTCGGTTAAAGGCAATTGGAAATTAGATAACTCAATTCAAAGCAAGATCGTGGCGATGGCGTTTTCGATGGCGGCGGAAATCGAACGCGATTTGATTTCCCAGCGCACGACCGAAGCTCTGCGTTATAAAAAGGAACAGGGCATCAAACTCGGCAGACCGCTCGGTCCGGGCAAATCGAAACTCGATCAATATCGCCCGGAAATCGAAGCCCTGCTCGCCAACGGCTCGACGCAAAAATATATCGCCCGAAGATACAAAGCGACCGAAGCGACGGTTTCCAATTGGGTCAAGAAAAATAAAATCCGTCAGGTGAATTTATAGTTGCAGATAAAGTGGGTTTGCCGATTATAATTGCAAGCTACTACAGTTAGCCTATCAGCTTGAAACAAAAGGTTTGATGAAAGATTTTGAAGGAGCAATGACACCTTCAGGCGGTTACACAGTCAAACATACTCCGCACACTTCTGCCGAAACGATGGCTGAAGGTCAATTTAATCGGTTTTATATACTTGGGTTATGCAAACGCGCGAGGGCGAATATATCCGCGACCTAATCCGCGCCGACCATAAACGCCGCGCTGAGGCGCAGCTTGAGACTTTACTGCTGGAGCGATTGCGGACCAACACCGCCACCGAATTTGACGTTGATCAAGTAAAAGCCAAATTTGCAAAACGAATCACGCAGCGCGGAAAGAAGAACAAATGAGAATTCTTCAAGATTCTGATGTTTTAGAAGAACTTATACTCCTCGCCGGACGCATCTTTGATGACAATCAAGAAGCGGCACAACAGTTTCTTGATTCCTGTGATGCGGCATTTAGTTTCAAAATAACAAACATTGACGCATCTCCTATTCTTACCTCGAAAGGAGCTGTATGAATATGAACGTATCTTTAACGCCTGAACTTGAAACTTTGGTCAATGAGAAGGTCAAGTCGGGCAATTACAATTCAGCTTCGGAAGTCGTCCGCGAAGCTCTCCGGCTGCTCAAAGAACAGGACGAACTTAAACGAATTCGCCGCGAAAACGTGCGCCGCGAAGTGATGAAAGGCGTCACCGATATTCGGGAAGGACGCTACCGGACTTATGAATCCGGCGAACAATTAGCCAATGAAGTTATCCGCCGTAGCAAAGCAAAATTGAAAACCAAAAAGTAAATCAGGTCAACCGCAGGCAATTGAAATCTATTGACAATAGTTGTCAATATGCTATGCTTCCCTTGAAAGGAGTTTTATGCCAACAGCAACAATCAATATCTCGATTCCCGATAATTTGAAAGCCGAAGTCGAGGAAGTCATCGCCGCTGAAGGCTACGGCAACACGAGCGAGTTCTTCCGCGATTTGGTGCGTGATTATCTCCGGCAGCGACAGGCGCGCAAACTTGAAGCACTGCTTCTGGAAGGTCTCGAAAGCGGTCAAGCGACGCCGTTTACCAAGGATGATTTTGCGGCAATAAAGGAGCGCGGATTGGAGCGTTTGAAAAATAAAGCTAAGTGATGAGCTACCGAATTTTCAAACGCCCGCAGGCGGAGCGCGATATAGAAGAATGCTTTGTCTATATCGCCGAAGACAATCTTGATAAGGGCGTGTTTTTTCTAGTAGCTGTTGAAGACAGCTTAGAACAACTGGCTAAGTTCCCTCTTCTAGGAAAGAGCGCAGAATTTCAAAACAAACATTTTCAAGACATGCGGATGTGGCACGTTAAAGGATACGAAAATTATCTTATTTTCTATGTCGTTATCGAAGAAACGATTGAAGTGATCCGCGTCCTCTATGCTTCGCGCGACATCAAAGATGTCTTTAGTTAGTTGCCCGTCCAAAATCTAAATACCGAAAAACTATCTATTAATTATAGGTAGTTTTTTTATTTTCTGGTCATCTATATACCCACCCAATCTTTCTTCCCCGCCGTGTTTGATTTTAGCGGACACCTTACCGTGTCAAGGGACAAGCCCTAAGCCGCTAAAGCGGCTGACACGGCAAGGAATCCGTCCGCTTATAAAGCTAGTAAGGCGGGGAAGAAAGATGAAGCCGCGCCGAAAAAATTAACGAATGCCTAAAGCATTCAAGGAAAGGAGAACATACAATGTTCACCAGAAGAGAGCCGGAAACGGCACAACCAAGAGAAACAGCCAGCACCGGCGCACAAACTGGTTATATGGCGGAACTCGAAGAATGGCTTGATTTCACCATTTTCGAGCCGATTGAGAACGCCATCGCCAGCGGTGACACCAAAGTGCTGCATCTCGCCTTTGCCGAGAGCAAGCAGCTCTTAAAACGCAAAGTGCTGGCAAGCTACCATAACGGCTTGAAAGCCAAACAGACCAGTAATCCGAAAAACAATGGGCAACCGACTTTTCGCCGAAATTAAAAAGCGAGGCATTCCACCACTCTACGCGCAAGAGAGCACGGCAGACCCGACGATTTATTTAGAGTTGAGTTTGCTCCAGTTCCCGTGGCGGTGGTATGTGTCAGAGTGCGAAATCGAAGACGGCGGGGATATCTTGTTTTTCGGATTCGTGAACGGCGATTTTGACGAGTGGGGTTACTTCCGGCTTTCAGAGCTGGAAGATACGCAGAGTCCCCTACTGGTCAGTTATGACTTCAAGCCGATGCCGTTTTCCGAACTGAAAAAGGAATACAATTTATGAGAAAGAAATTGTATTTAGCCGCCACCTTTTTACTGCTCGGTTTTGTTTCCGGCTATGTCCTAGACTTAATTTTTTAAGACTTCGGCACGAATGCAAGAAACATCAAAATTTCTTGCATTCGGCGGCAACCCACCCTTATTGAAGATGACCGGAAAATAAAAAACGCGAGATGCTATAATACAAATCTAAACAATTAAAATAGCAAAACACATGACCAATCCAATTTATGAGCCGATTGATGAAAATCTGGATCGTCCGGCAACGCGAGCGGATGTCGAGAAGGTTTTAAGAGCGATTGAAATGTTGTCCGAACAAATCAATAAGCAATAAAAAAGGTAGCGTTCCTATAATCTGGTTTGTTAAGTTTTGTGACATTAAGACCTCCAAGAATTATTTATTGCTTACCTTATCCTATTAATAATTAGACAGTCTTGACTACTCAAGGATATTTTCGCGTATATTCAAAATCTTCAATTCAGCTTCTTATAAATGTTCTCGTATAAATCTTTCGACTTTCTTATAAGGTCGTCATAGGTATAGACCTCAATTGCACGGCTATTAATAGAAAATCGTTTGAGCTTTGCAATTTGCTCAGAAGTTAATTCTTTTCTCATACCAATTATTAGAACACCTTTAGGAGAAAAGATGCCGGGCATAAGCGAGCGAGCGTATTCTCCGTGAGCATCAACCCATTCTTGAAAATCTAGAACTTGTCCAAGAGCGTGAGTGAATTTAGCTGTTAGGTCATTCCCATTAGTAAATATAGCATCATGAGGTTTCTCGATTTCTACCAAAATATACTCATTAT
Source organism: Tatlockia sp. (assembly GCA_013698215.1). GTDB lineage: Bacteria > Cyanobacteriota > Cyanobacteriia > Cyanobacteriales > Chroococcidiopsidaceae > Aliterella. The sequence continues at coordinate 41,040 of JACCVJ010000444.1, forward strand.
CAAGACGGCGGAGGACGAAATCTGTGATGTGCTCTAAACCAAGTTTTTGTTTGGGGATAACTTCACTGGCTAGCGGATCAATAAATACAGGATGATCTGTAAAGAATCTTTGATATTCCTCCTCATTACGATTTTCAGAAATAAGTGTCTCAAACGCAGTAATAAGGCGGCGTGTTATTTTAATTGCAGGCTCGGCAAAAAGCTCAAATACGACTGAACGCATGAAATCAGTGGCAGCTTTCCTCTCTTCAGGAGGGATTTCATCATCAAAAGAAGCTACAGAAAAAATGGCTTGAAGTTGAAACACCAATAACTTTTCAAATAAATCTGCATTAAATTGACTCTCTTCAACTATTTCATGGAGCGATTGCTTTGCAGCTTCGACAACATCGCTTGAAGGAAGGTCATCTAAAGGTGATATAAGATCAACCTCGAGTAATATGCTTTTAGGCGGCAGTTGTCCATGAGCAGTATGCCAGAGCGCCTCTAATATCACTCCGACATCGAGTTTATCTTCTTTATCAAAGGGTGCCTTTATGGCACTATCGCTTAGCACCTGAACGCCTACCCTGCCCTTTTGTAACAAGGCTCTTGAGGCAAGACGTGTTACTGCAAGATTATGTTCACCAAAAAAATTGAAACTAAAGCTAAGGAGTTTCCTCAAATCTAGGATAGCAGAGTCCTCTTGCTTCATTGCGAGGTTCGCAATCTTCCTTACGACCTCTTCCGGTTGTGCTTCCTCAGAAATAATTTCATTTTCCATCTTGATTATTGTTTCGGTCTCAAAAAGGGTGGTTTTTGAGATTCTTACATTCTTCGATTTTTGCGCATAAATAGCAAATAAAAAAGCGATAGAGAAATCTATCGCTTGTGCTTTTAATACGGGAAAGTTCCCTGTCCGAGTCTTTGGGTAATCGCCATCGCCGATGCGCCGAGCATATGCGTTTTATCAATCGCCTCCGCCAGATCGAAATCAATTTCCAGAAGATCAGCCGCGATGTCCACATAACCCGGCAGTAGAGCCAATCCCCTGCTTTCAAGTTCAACGTGAACTTCCCTCTCGGCTTCAACCCGTTCATAGGCTTTGCGGGCTGAGCCGAATTTGCCGACCACCGCCGCTCCCAAAGCGCAGACATGAAAATTGCCGAACACGCCCTCGAAAAAGCAGCTCTCCGATTCGGTAACGTTTTCCTCATCCATCCCTTTTTTAATCAAAAGGGCGAGTTCCCTTTGCTTAATCATTGCCGAACACCTCCTCATTGTAAGCGGCAAGGAATTTGCCGAGCTTCGCCGTGGCTTCAAATTGAGCGACCGGTTTTAGCTTTTTGAATACGCTCGTAAAGGAATTCTCCAGCGACCATAAATTTTTTGGTTTGAATTCCTCATAGCTCGGAGCGACAAAGTATTCGTGATGCACCGAGCGCATCAAGCTCATCGGAAACTTGTCAACCAGAAATGCCCGGTAAATCATATTCCGGGCAAATTCCTCATCGAGCCGGTAGTTCTTTTTGAACTCGATATTTTCTTCGACCCTGCCGATGTTCCTCTGCACCCGGTCAACCGCCACCGACACCGCGTCAATCAAGTTAAAGTTTTTTGAATGCTTGGCGTGAAGCGGATTAAAGTCTCCGGTCAGCATTTTGTTTTCACAAACCGTGACGCGGTAGCCGGCGACCAGACCGATTCGCATTGACTTATCATTTGAATTGCGAAGTCCGATAGCAAATCTGACACCCGAGTATTCAACGTTTAATTCGAGCAAGCCGAACATCTTCATCCCATCGGGAGAAACGGCGTATTCCTCTCTGACAATTGACAAGCGGCGGTAAGAGAGGCACTCGTGGATCTGCTCGACCAGCGAATGATGAGCAATCGGCTGATGCGTCGCCGTCGC